>NZ_JAGYFZ010000173.1:0-6452 GCF_019946675.1 Pseudomonas sp. BF-B-15 | reverse complement strand
GTACAACAGTTACATCGCATTATCGTTCTTCGCGGGCAAGCCTCGCTCCTACAGAGGAATGCATTCATTTCAATGCAGAGAGAATCGCATCCGGGTCATACCCGCGAATCAGCGTTCCGTTGACGTCGATGATCGGAATCCCGCCGCCACCCAACGCTTCATAAGCCTTGCGCGCCTCGGCGTCTTTCTCGATGTCGAATTCCTTGTACGGAATGCCTTTCTGATCAAGAAAGCGCCGGGTCAGTTTGCAGTAACCACACCACTCGGTGGCGTAGAGCACGACGTTAGCCTTGGCCTGAGTCTGTTCCGACACCACCTGCGATGGGTTGAACACCCGCTCGATCTTGCCCCAGTTCTGATAAACCACGACCACCAGCAGGATCAGCAGGAATTTCTTCAGCACGCTGCCCAGCATCAGTTGCGTCGCTTGAGCTGGTCAGTCAGCTGAGTCGGCAGGCCTTTGATGATCAGCGTGCCGGCTTCTTCGTCGTACTCGATCTTCGAGCCCAGCAGGTGCGCTTCGAAGCTGATCGACAGACCTTCGGCGCGACCGGTAAAGCGGCGGAATTGGTTCAGGGTGCGTTTATCCGCCGGGATCTCTGGCGAAAGCCCGTAGTCCTTGTTGCGAATGTGATCGTAGAAAGCTTTCGGACGCTCTTCGTCGATCAGCTCGGAGAGTTCTTCCAGGCCCATGGGCTCGCCCATTTTTGCCTGGCTGCTGGCGTAATCCACCAGGGTCTTGGTTTTTTCGCGGGCGGACTCTTCCGGCAAATCTTCGCTTTCCACGAAGTCGCTGAACGCCTTGAGCAGCGTGCGTGTTTCGCCCGGGCCGTCGACGCCTTCCTGGCAGCCGATGAAGTCGCGGAAATACTCCGAAACCTTTTTGCCGTTCTTGCCTTTGATGAACGAAATGTACTGCTTGGACTGTTTGTTGTTCTGCCACTCGGAGACGTTGATTCGCGCTGCGAGGTGCAACTGGCCCAGGTCGAGGTGGCGGGACGGGGTCACGTCCAGCTGATCGGTCACGGCAACGCCTTCACTGTGGTGCAGCAGCGCGATCGCCAGGTAATCGGTCATGCCCTGCTGGTAATGCGCAAACAGCACGTGGCCGCCCACCGAGAGGTTCGACTCTTCCATCAGCTTCTGCAGGTGTTCCACCGCCACGCGGCTGAACGCTGTGAAGTCCTTGCCGCCGTCGAGGTATTCCTTCAGCCAGCCGCTGAACGGGTGCGCCCCGGATTCGGCATGGAAGAAACCCCAGGCCTTGCCTTGTTTGGCGTTGTAGCTCTCGTTGAGGTCGGCAAGCATGTTCTCGATGGCGCTCGACTCGGCCAGTTCAGAGTCGCGAGCGTGGAGAACTGCGGGCGTGCCGTCGGGTTTTTTGTCGATCAGGTGGACGATGCAATGACGGATCGGCATGGGCTTCTCGGCTGTTTGATACGGCTGGTTGGAGAGAGCAGGGCAGGCTCCCAAAAAAGTGCCAAGTGTACCGCAACCGCTGGTTTTGGCGTGGTGCGAAGGGCAATTCGTAGCCGACCGACGGCCCTTATGCAGTTTTTTCCTGTTTTAGAGCAATAAAGCTGACCAAATGGGTAGCAAGAGGCGGATATTTCCCCGTCTCTGTGCTAGTTTTGCCCGGTCTTACGCGAAGTCACTGCGTTAAGCGTGCATTCAGCATTTGTCAGGTCGAACCAAACCCTGATTTCGGTATCTATAACCCCGATCCCGTGGTTATTGGCCGAGGGTGCCAGATCCAGAAGATCGGGCTCGATGGCTGACACTGCACTCTGCAATCCATATGAATTTGATAGGGAAGGAACACTACATGGCTCTTACTAAAGACCAACTGATCGCCGACATCGCTGAAGCTATCGACGCGCCAAAAACCACCGCGCGTAACGCTCTGGACCAACTGGGCCAAATCGTTGCCGATCAGCTGGAAAACGGCGGCGAAATCACTCTGCCAGGTATCGGCAAGCTGAAAGTGACTGAGCGTCCTGCCCGTACCGGCCGTAACCCTTCGACTGGCGCTGCCATCGAAATCGCTGCCAAGAAAGTTATCAAGCTGGTTGTGGCCAAAGGCCTGACCGACGCTGTTAACAAGTAAGACGCAGTAAAAAAAACCGTGCTCCGGAGTGATCCGGGCACGGTTTTTTTGTGCCTGAAATTCAGCGATTGACCCGCAGACAACACAAAACCAATGTGGGAGCGAGCCTGCTCGCGATTGCGGTGCGTCAGGCAATATTATTGTCACTGACATACCGCCATCGCGAGCAGGCTCGCTCCTACAGTTGATCTCCGTTGGTCAGTTACTCAGCTTTTTTTAACCCAACGCTCGCGCCGCCAGACCTGCTGCTCGGATTTGGTCTGGAAAGTCCACGCAACGAAGCGGCTTTGCTTCTGGCCCTGGGACATTTCCACGACCTGGCTTTCCAGAACCCCGGCCTTTTTCAGCGCCGTCTCAATCGCCGGCAGGTTCGAGGCTTTCGATACCAGGGTGCTGAACCACAGCACTTTGTGCTGAAAGTGCGCGCTCTCGGCAATCAGCTGTGTCACAAAACGGGCTTCGCCACCTTCGCACCACAATTCGGCCGACTGACCACCAAAGTTCAGCACCGGCAGTTTGCGTTTCGGGTCGGCGCGGCCCAAGGCGCGCCATTTGCGCTCGCTGCCTTTGGTCGCTTCGTCCATCGAAGCGTGGAACGGCGGGTTGCACATGGTCAGGTCGAAGCGTTCGCCGGGTTCGAGCAAGCCCAGCAGAATGTGCTTGGGATTGGTCTGCTGGCGCAGCTGGATGGCCTTGTTCAGACCATTGGACTGGACGATGGCTTTGGCGGCGGCTACGGCCGTCGGGTCGATTTCCGATCCGAGGAAGTGCCAGCGGTAGTCGCTGTAGCCGATCAGCGGGTAGACGCAGTTGGCGCCCATGCCGATGTCGAGCACCTTGACCGGCGCGCCACGCGGGATTTCGCCGTCATTGACGCTGGCCAGCAGGTCGGCCAGGAAGTGCACGTAGTCAGCACGGCCCGGCACCGGCGGGCAGAGGTAATCGGCTGGAATGTCCCAATGGGCGATGCCATAGAACGATTTCAGCAGCGCCCGGTTGAACACCCGCACCGCGTCCGGGCTAGCGAAGTCGATGCTTTCCTTGCCGTACGGGTTGATGATCACGAACTTCGCCAGTTCCGGCGTGGTTTTGATCAGCGCCGGGAAGTCGTAACGACCCTGATGGCGGTTGCGCGGGTGCAGGCTGGCCTTTTCACGCGGTTCCACGGCTTTGGCCGGGGTGGCGGAGTCAGGCTTCTTGCGCGCAGGGCGGGGTGTGCGGGGGGCGGTCATGGGCGTTGTCGATTCGGGTATGGCTGAAAGTGGCGGGTATTGTCCCACAGACCATGACTTGGCGGGGGACCTGTAGGAGCGAGGCTTGCCCGCGAAGAACGGTAATACGGTTTAACAGACATACCGAGTCATCGTTCTTCGCGGGCAAGTCGGGTCGCCGCATCGCTCGCTCCTACAGAAAGCAAAAAGTGGCGGGCACAAAAAAGGGAGGCCACTTGGGCCTCCCTTTTTCATTGCGATCTGCCGTTACAGGCTGGCAATCCGCGCATGCTGCTCGGCCAGTTTGCCCAAAGCCTGTTCGGCTTCAGCCAGTTTGGCGCGTTCCTTCTCGATGACTTCGGCCGGAGCCTTGTCGACGAAACCGGCGTTGGACAGCTTGCCGCCCACGCGCTGGACTTCGCCCTGCAGACGCAGGATTTCCTTGTCCAGACGCGCCAGTTCGGCGTCCTTGTCGATCAGGCCGGCCATCGGCACCAGCACTTCCATCTCACCCACCAGCGCGGTGGCGGACAGCGGTGCTTCTTCGCCGGCAGCCAACACGGTGATCGATTCGAGACGCGCCAGTTTCTTCAACAGGGCTTCGTTCTCGGTGAGACGACGCTGATCTTCGGCGCTGACGTTTTTCAGGAAAATGTTCAGCGGCTTGCCCGGGCCGATGTTCATCTCGCCACGGATGTTGCGCGTGCCGAGCATCAGTTCCTTGAGCCACTCGATGTCGTTCTCGGCCGCCGGATCGATGCGCTCTTCATTGGCCACTGGCCAAGGCTGCAGCATGATCGTCTTGCCTTCGATACCGGCCAGCGGCGCGATGCGCTGCCAGATTTCTTCGGTGATGAACGGCATGAACGGGTGCGCCAGGCGCAACGCGACTTCCAGTACGCGCACCAGCGTGCGACGGGTGCCGCGCTGACGTTCGACCGGTGCGTTTTCGTCCCACAGCACAGGCTTGGACAGTTCCAGGTACCAGTCGCAATACTGGTTCCAGATGAACTCGTACAAGGCTTGTGCCGCGAGGTCGAAGCGGAACTGGTCGAGTTGACGGGTCACTTCGGCTTCGGTGCGTTGCAGCTGCGAGATGATCCAGCGATCCGCCAGCGACAGTTCGTAGGCTTCGCCGTTCTGGCCGCAGTCTTCGCCCTTGTCCAGCACGTAGCGCGCGGCGTTCCAGATCTTGTTGCAGAAGTTGCGATAGCCTTCGACGCGGCCCATGTCGAACTTGATGTCGCGACCGGTGGACGCCAGCGAGCAGAAGGTGAAGCGCAGGGCGTCGGTGCCGTAGCTGGCGATGCCGTCGGCGAACTCGTCGCGGGTCTGCTTCTCGATCTTCTTCGCCAGTTTCGGCTGCATCATGCCGGAGGTGCGTTTCTGCACCAGGTCTTCCAGCTCGATACCGTCGATGATGTCCAGCGGGTCCAGGACGTTGCCCTTGGACTTGGACATCTTCTGGCCCTGGCCATCGCGGACCAGACCATGAACGTAAACGGTCTTGAACGGTACCTGAGGCGTGCCGTCTTCGTTTTTCACCAGGTGCATGGTGAGCATGATCATCCGGGCAACCCAGAAGAAAATGATGTCGAAACCGGTCACCAACACATCGGTGGAGTGGAATTTCTTCAGGAATTCGGTCTGCTCAGGCCAGCCGAGCGTCGAGAATGTCCACAGGCCCGAACTGAACCAGGTGTCGAGAACGTCGTTGTCCTGTTGCAGCGCAACGTCCGGACCGAGGTTGTGCTTGGCACGCACTTCGGCTTCGTCGCGACCGACGTAGACTTTGCCCGACTCGTCGTACCAGGCCGGAATCCGGTGGCCCCACCACAGTTGACGGCTGATGCACCAATCCTGGATGTCGCGCATCCACGAGAAATACATGTTTTCGTACTGCTTGGGCACGAACTGGATACGGCCGTCTTCAACAGCGGCAATCGCCGGTTCAGCCAAAGGCTTGGTGGACACGTACCACTGGTCGGTCAGCCACGGCTCGATGATGGTGCCGGAACGGTCGCCTTTCGGCACTTTCAACGCGTGATCGTTGACGCTGACCAACAGGTCGGCAGCGTCGAACGCAGCAACGATTTGTTTGCGCGCTTCGAAGCGGTCGAGGCCGACGTATTCAGCCGGGATCTTGCCGTCGATGCTTTCGTTCAGCGTGCCGTCGAGGTTGAACACCTGGCAGGCCGGCAACACGGCAGCGTTCTTGTCGAAGATGTTCAGCAGCGGCAGGTTGTGGCGCTTGCCGACTTCGTAGTCGTTGAAATCGTGGGCCGGGGTGATTTTCACGCAGCCGGTGCCGAATTCAGGGTCGCAGTAATCGTCGGCGATGATCGGGATGCGGCGGCCAACCAGCGGCAGCTCGATAAATTTGCCGATCAGGGCTTTGTAGCGTTCATCGTTCGGGTTAACCGCGACGGCGGCGTCGCCGAGCATGGTTTCCGGGCGAGTGGTCGCGACGATCAGGTAATCATTGCCTTCAGCGGTCTTGGCGCCGTCGGCCAGCGGGTATTTCAGGTTCCACAGGAAACCTTTCTCGTCGTGGTTTTCCACTTCGAGGTCGGAAATCGCCGTGTGCAACTTGGTGTCCCAGTTGACCAGACGCTTGCCGCGATAGATCAGGCCGTCTTCGTGCAGGCGCACGAACGCTTCTTTCACCGCTTCCGAGAGACCGTCGTCCATGGTGAAGCGCTCGCGGCCCCAGTCCACCGACGAGCCGAGACGGCGGATCTGACGGCTGATGTTGCCGCCGGACTGATCCTTCCATTCCCAGACTTTCTCGAGGAATTTTTCACGGCCCAGGTCGTGGCGATTCTGGCCCTGGGCTTCGAGTTGGCGTTCCACCAGCATTTGCGTGGCGATACCGGCGTGGTCGGTGCCCGGCTGCCACAGGGTGTTGCGACCCTGCATGCGGCGGAAACGGATCAGGGCGTCCATGATCGCGTTGTTGAAGCCGTGACCCATGTGCAGGCTGCCGGTGACGTTCGGCGGCGGGATCATGATGGTGTAGGACTCGCCCGCGCCTTGCGGGGCGAAGTAATTCTCAGACTCCCAGGTGTTGTACCAGGAAGTTTCAATGGCGTGCGGCTGGTAGGTCTTATCCATGCGCGGCGGGACCCTATTGG
>NZ_JAGYFZ010000172.1:0-6562 GCF_019946675.1 Pseudomonas sp. BF-B-15 | reverse complement strand
CTTCGGCAGCAAACGAGGCTTCGCTCCTACAAGGGCCGGCTTATTTTCCTCAAAGAGTATGAGAAAGGAGTGACACCATGCTGGTGATGCGCCCCGCGCAAATGGCTGATCTGGGCGAGGTACAGCGTCTGGCTGCGGACAGCCCGATTGGTGTCACTTCCTTGCCGGATGACGTTGAACGCCTGAGCGACAAGATCGCCGCGAGCGAAGCCTCGTTTGCTGCCGAAGTCAGCTTCAACGGTGAAGAGAGCTATTTCTTCGTCCTCGAAGATACGGCCACCGGCAAACTGGCCGGCTGCTCGGCCATCGTCGCCTCGGCCGGTTATTCCGAGCCGTTCTACAGCTTCCGCAATGAAACCTTCGTGCACGCCTCCCGCGAGCTGAAGATTCATAACAAGATTCACGTGCTCTCCCAGTGCCACGACCTGACCGGCAACAGTTTGCTGACCAGTTTCTACGTGCAGCGCGAGTTGGTGGGTTCGCCGTGGGCCGAGCTCAACTCCCGTGGCCGTTTGCTGTTCGTGGCCAGCCATCCGGAGCGCTTTGCCGATTCCGTGGTGACCGAGATCGTCGGTTACAGCGATGAAAATGGCGACTCGCCGTTCTGGGACGCAATCGGTCGCAACTTCTTCGACCTCAACTACGCCGAAGCCGAGCGTCTGTGCGGTCTGAAGAGCCGCACGTTCCTCGCCGAGCTGATGCCGCATTACCCGATCTACGTGCCGTTGCTGCCGGACTCCGCGCAAGAAGCGATGGGCCAGGTGCACCCGCGGGCGCAGATCACTTTCGACATCCTGATGCGCGAAGGCTTCGAGACCGATCACTACATCGACATTTTCGACGGCGGCCCGACGTTGCATGCGCGTGTTTCGGGGATCCGTTCGATCGCCCAGAGCCGTGTAGTGCCGGTGAAAATCGGCGAGCCGGTCAAAGGCGCCGGTCGTCAGTACCTGGTGGCCAATGCGCAGTTGCAGGATTACCGCGCCGTGTTGCTCGAGCTCGATTACGCGCCGGGCAAACCCGTGACCCTGGATCTGGAAGCGGCCGAAGCCCTGGGCGTCGGTGAAGGTGCAAGCGTGCGCCTGGTGGCGGTTTAACGCCTGCTTTTCAACCTAGAAAGCAGCAAGTGTTTCGCGGGTGGCGCAAGCGGCCCGTTTGAGGAGATAGCATGATCGTTCGTCCCGTACGCAGCAGCGATTTACCCGCTCTGATCGACCTGGCCCGTAGCACTGGCACCGGCCTGACCACCTTGCCGGCCAACGAAGAACGTCTGGCCCATCGGGTCGGCTGGGCCGAGAAGACCTTTCGCGGCGAGGCCGGGCGCGGCGATGCGGACTATCTGTTCGTCCTTGAAGACGACAACGGTCGTGTGGTGGGCATTTCCGCCATTGCCGGCGCCGTCGGCCTGCGTGAGCCCTGGTACAACTTCCGGGTCGGCCTGACGGTCAGCGCTTCGCAAGAGCTGAACATCTACCGCGAAATCCCGACGCTGTTTCTGGCCAACGACCTGACCGGCAACTCGGAATTGTGCTCGTTGTTCCTGCACGCCGATTTCCGCACCGGCCTCAACGGTCGCATGTTGTCCAAGGCGCGAATGCTGTTCATCGCCGAGTTCCCGCAATTGTTCGGCAACAAGATCATTGCCGAAATGCGCGGTGTCTCCGACGAAGCAGGGCGTTCGCCGTTCTGGGAAAGCCTGGGTCGACACTTCTTCAAGATGGAATTCAGCCAGGCCGATTACCTGACCGGCGTGGGCAACAAGGCGTTCATCGCCGAACTGATGCCGAAATTCCCGCTGTACACCTGCTTCCTGTCGCCGGATGCGCGTAACGTGATCGGTCAGGTTCACCCGGACACCGAGCCGGCGCTGGCCATGCTCAAGAGCGAAGGTTTCAGCTACCAGGGCTACGTCGACATTTTCGACGCTGGCCCGGCCATCGAATGCGAAACCGGCAAGATCCGCGCCGTGCGAGACAGTCAGGCGCTGGTGTTGGCCGTTGGCACGCCGGGTGACGACGCCACGCCATTCATCATTCACAACCGCAAGCGCGAAGACTGCCGGATCACTGCCGCTCCCGCACGTCTTGCCGCCGGTACGCTGGTAGTCGATCCGCTGACCGCCAAACGTCTTCAACTCAACGCCGGCGATCAAGTGCGCGCCGTTCCGTTGTCTGCTGCTCGGGAGTCGAAATAATGAATTCGCTATACATCGCAGGTGAATGGCTGGCCGGTCAGGGTGAAGCCTTCCAATCGTTGAACCCGGTGACCCAGCAAGTGCTGTGGGCCGGCGAGGGCGCTACCGCCGCTCAGGTTGAGTCCGCCGTGCAAGCCGCGCGTCAGGCGTTTCCGGGTTGGGCTCGCCGTACTTTGGAAGAACGTATCTCGGTGCTGGAAGCCTTTGCTGGCGCGCTGAAAAACAACGCTGACGAACTGGCGCGTTGCATCGGTGAAGAAACCGGTAAACCGCTGTGGGAAGCGGCGACTGAAGTGACCAGCATGGTCAACAAGATTGCGATTTCGGTGCAGAGCTACCGCGAACGCACCGGCGAGAAGAGCGGCCCGCTGGGCGACGCCACCGCCGTATTGCGCCACAAGCCACACGGCGTGGTCGCGGTGTTCGGTCCTTACAACTTCCCTGGTCACTTGCCCAACGGTCACATCGTGCCGGCGCTGCTGGCCGGTAACAGCGTGCTGTTCAAACCGAGCGAGCTGACCCCGAAAGTCGCCGAACTGACGGTCAAGTGCTGGATCGAAGCCGGCCTGCCAGCCGGCGTGTTGAACCTGCTGCAAGGCGCTCGCGAAACCGGTATCGCCCTGGCGGCGAACCCGGGCATCGACGGTCTGTTCTTCACCGGTTCGAGCCGTACCGGCAATCACCTGCACCAGCAGTTTGCCGGTCGTCCGGACAAGATCCTCGCGCTGGAGATGGGGGGTAATAACCCGTTGGTGGTCGATGAGGTCGCTGATCTGGATGCAGCGGTGTACACCATCATTCAGTCCGCTTTCATTTCTGCCGGTCAACGTTGCACCTGTGCCCGCCGCTTGCTGGTGCCGCAGGGCGCCTGGGGCGACACGTTGCTGGCGCGTCTGGTGGCGGTCAGCTCGACGATTGAAGTCGGTGCGTTCGATCAGCAGCCAGCGCCGTTCATGGGCTCGGTGATTTCCCTTGGCGCTGCGAAAGCGCTGATGGATGCGCAGGAACATCTGCTGGCCAATGGCGCCGTGGCGTTGCTGGAAATGACTCAGCCTGAGGCACAAGCCGCGTTGCTGACCCCAGGTATTCTGGACGTGACCGCCGTTGCCGATCGTCCTGACGAAGAGCTGTTCGGCCCGTTGCTGCAAGTGATCCGCTACGCTGATTTTGAAGCGGCCATCGCTGAAGCCAACGACACCGACTATGGCCTGGCGGCCGGTTTGCTGTCGGATTCCGAAGCGCGTTATCAGCAGTTCTGGCTGGAAAGCCGTGCCGGTATCGTCAACTGGAACAAACAGCTGACCGGTGCTGCTAGCAGCGCACCGTTCGGCGGCGTCGGCGCCTCGGGCAACCACCGCGCCAGCGCCTACTACGCGGCAGATTACTGCGCGTACCCGGTGGCCTCGCTGGAAACGCCGAGCCTGACGTTGCCAGCGGCCCTTACGCCTGGCGTGAAGATGGCGTGATGCCCATCGCCAGCAGGCTGGCTCCCACAGGTTCGGTGGTGTTCACACATTTTGTGTACCACCCAATCACTGTGGGAGCCAGCCTGCTGGCGATGACCGCAACGCGGTCGTACTGAACAGTAACTGAAGCCTATAAAAACAGATTCTCGTGGAGCCTCGCTGATGAAATCCTATGAAGTCAATTTTGACGGTCTAGTGGGGCCGACCCATAACTACGGCGGCCTGTCCTACGGCAACGTCGCGTCCCAGAGCAACAGCCAGCAGTCTTCGAACCCGAAGGAAGCTGCGCTGCAAGGCCTGGCGAAAATGAAAGCGCTGATGGAAATGGGCTTTCAACAAGGCGTTCTGGCCCCGCAAGAGCGTCCTGATGTCGCCGCCCTGCGTCGCCTGGGCTTCAGCGGCACCGACGCGCAAGTGATCGAGCAAGCGGCGAAAGACGCGATGCCGTTGCTGGTCGCCAGTTGCTCGGCGTCGAGCATGTGGGTGGCCAACGCCGCCACGGTCAGCCCGAGTGCCGACACCGCCGACGGTCGCGTGCATTTCACCGCCGCCAACCTCAACTGCAAATACCACCGCAGCATCGAGCACCCGACCACCAGCCGTGTGCTGGGTGCAATGTTCGCTGATCAGAAGCACTTCGCTCACCACGCGGCGTTGCCGGCCGTGGCGCAATTCGGTGACGAAGGCGCAGCCAACCACACGCGTTTCTGCCGTGAATACGGTGAAGCCGGCGTCGAGTTCTTTGTGTTCGGTCGCAGCGCGTTCGATAACCGCTACCCGGCACCGCAGAAATACCCGGCGCGCCAGACCCTCGAAGCCTCGCAAGCCGTCGCTCGTCTGCACGGTTTGAGCGATGACGGCGTGGTCTACGCCCAGCAGAATCCTGCGGTGATCGATCAGGGCGTGTTCCACAACGACGTGATCGCGGTGGGTAACGGCGAGGTGCTGTTCTATCACGAGGACGCGTTCCTCGACACCGAGCAGATGCTGGCCGAGCTGCAAAGCAAACTCGCCAAGGTCGGCGGCAAATTCCAGTCGGTGTGCGTACCCCGTTCGGCGGTTACCGTGGAAGACGCCGTGCGTTCCTACCTGTTCAACAGCCAGTTGCTGTCGCGTCCTGACGGCTCGATGCTGTTGATCGTGCCGGAAGAGTGCCGTGGCAACGAACGCGTCTGGCAGTACCTGCAAAGCCTGACCAGTTCCGGCGGCCTGATCCGCGAAGTCAAAGTCTTCGATCTGAAGCAAAGCATGCAGAACGGTGGTGGCCCGGCGTGCCTGCGCTTGCGCGTGGCACTGAATGAAACCGAACTGGCGGCCGTCAACCCAGGGGTTATCATGACGGCACCGTTGTACGGCACGCTGACCGAATGGGTCGAAAAGCACTACCGCGACCGCATGGCCGAAACCGACCTTGCGGACCCGCAATTGCTGCTTGAGTGCCGGACGGCACTGGATGAACTGACGCAAATCCTTAAACTGGGCGCGGTTTATCCATTCCAGATCAATTGAACGTCGAGAGCGTAAAACACATGAGCGATACCCTGCAGCTGATCCTTGAAGACACCGACGGCACGCAACTGGAAACTTCCTGCACCCGCGTCGCTGTCATTTGGCAAGGCAAAGAGCTGTGGATTCAGCACGATGGCCGTGGCCAATTGCTGATCGGCGTGGACGTCGAAGAAGGTGACGCTGAATACGCCAACCTGCTGCTGCGCCCATTGGCGACTAATCTGGTAAGTCTGCAACTGGAAATGGAACCGGCTGAAGTCGGCGACGAAGACCACGTGCACGGCCCGGATTGCGCCCACGACCACTAAGGAAACCGCTCTATGCTCGCCCTCGGCAAACTGCTTGAACTGACCCTCGCCGGCCGCGAACCGGCGGAGAAGACTCAACTGACTGTCGAAGGCGTGCGCATGCGCTGGTTGAGCGAAGGTGCGCTGGAAGTCCGGCCACCTGAGGCTCGCGACAATGGCCTGGACCTGCTGCTGTCAGCCGGGATCCATGGCAACGAAACAGCGCCGATCGAGTTGCTCGATCGTCTGTTGCATGACATCGCTCGCGGCGACTTGAAGCCGCGCGCACGTATTCTGTTCCTGTTCGGCAACCCGGAAGCGATTCGCAAGGGCGAGCGCTTTATCGAGCAGGACGTCAATCGGCTGTTCAACGGCCGTCACGAACAAACCAGCGGCTCCGAAGCCCTGCGCGCCTGTGAACTGGAGCGGCTGGCCGCCAGTTTCTTCAGCCTGCCGGATCGCGATCGTCTGCATTACGACCTGCATACGGCGATTCGAGGCTCGAAGATCGAGCAGTTTGCGTTGTATCCGTGGAAAGAAGATCGCCAGCATTCCCGTCAGGAACTGGCTCGCCTGCGCGCCGCCGGCATGGAAGCGGTGTTGCTGCAAAACAAGCCGTCCATCGTTTTCAGTTCCTACACCTACGACAAGCTGGGTGCCGAGTCTTTCACCCTGGAGTTGGGCAAGGCGCGGCCGTTCGGGCAGAACGACGGGGTCAACGTCTCCCTGCTTGAAACCCGCCTTAAACAGATCATCGAAGGCACAGAGCCGGAACTGACCGAAGAGGCGCTGAATGGGTTGCAGTTGTTCAGCGTGGCACGGGAAATCATCAAGCACAGCGATAGCTTCCGCTTGAACCTGCCGGCGGACATCGAGAACTTTTCGGAACTGGAAGTGGGTTATCTGCTGGCCGAAGACATCGCCCAGACGCGCTGGATCATCGAAGAAGAGGGCGCGCGGATTATCTTCCCGAACCCCAAGGTCAAGAACGGCCTGCGCGCCGGCATCCTGAGCGTGCCGACCACCGACGAAAACCTGGCCTAACTGACGACGCTGACTCTGTAGGAGCGGTGTTTAGACGGCTACTGCGCGTGGCTCAGTACGAC
>NZ_JAGYFZ010000171.1:0-6762 GCF_019946675.1 Pseudomonas sp. BF-B-15 | reverse complement strand
CTCCTACAGGTTTTTTCGTCGTTTTCTAGATCTACGCCTCCCAACCCGCCCCGCTGACCGCCTCTTGCGCCAACGGATGCAAATCCGCCCCCTGATGCTCTGTCTGCCAGGCCAGCAACTCCTTGCGCATGCCCGGCGTCCAGTACATCTGTAGATGATTACGCACACCGAGCACGGCCTGTTTCCGGTCCGGTTCGGTGGCGAAGTACTGGGCGATCTGGTTGACCATCTTGATCAGGTTGGCAGTGCTCATCGGCGCACCTCCGCTTTAGCGCCTTGACGGCGTTCCTTGAGCAAACGGTGCTGTTCGTCAGTGAACTCCTGGAAGCGTTTTTGCCACTCGGACGGGTGGTAGACGCGGCTGACCTCAACGGCGGTGACCTTGTACTCCGGACAGTTGGTCGCCCAGTCGGAGTTGTCGGTGGTGATCACGTTGGCCCCCGATTCAGGGAAGTGGAACGTGGTGTACACCACGCCCGGCGCGACTCGTTCGGTCACCCGCGCACGCAGCACGGTTTGCCCGGCGCGGCTGCCGATGCCCACCCAATCGCCTTCATTGATGCCACGGCTTTCGGCATCGGTCGGGTGGATTTCCAGCCGGTCTTCATCGTGCCAGGCGACGTTCTCGGTACGCCGGGTTTGAGCGCCGACGTTGTACTGGCTGAGGATGCGTCCGGTGGTCAGCAGCAGCGGATAGCGGTTGTTGACCTTCTCCTCGGTAGGCACATAACCGGTGAGCATGAACCGCCCCTTGCCGCGCACGAATTGATCGATGTGCATGGTCGGCGTGCCGTCCGGTGCGGCGGCGTTGCACGGCCATTGCAGGCTGCCGTGGCGGTCCAGTTCGGCGTAGCTGACATTGGTGAACGTCGGCGTCAGGCTGGCGATTTCATCCATGATTTCCGATGGATGTTTGTAGTTCATCGGGTAGCCCAAGGCGTTGGCCAGCGCCACAGTGCCTTCCCAGTCGGCCTTGCCGCCCAACGGGTCCATGACCTTGCGGACCCGCGAGATACGGCGCTCGGCGTTGGTGAAGGTGCCGTCTTTTTCCAGGAACGAAGCGCCCGGCAGGAACACATGGGCGAACTTGGCGGTTTCGTTGAGGAAGATGTCCTGCACCACCACGCATTCCATGGCCGACAAGGCCGCGGTGACGTGCTGGGTATTCGGATCGCTCTGGGCGATGTCTTCGCCCTGGCAATACAGGCCCTTGAAACTGCCGGCCAGCGCAGACTCGAACATGTTCGGAATCCGCAGGCCCGGATCGGGTTGCAGGGTGACGTTCCACGCCTGTTCGAACTGCGTACGGACCGTTTCGTTGGAGATGTGCCGGTAGCCGGGCAACTCGTGGGGGAAGGAACCCATGTCGCAGGAACCTTGAACGTTGTTCTGCCCACGCAGCGGGTTCACGCCCAC
This sequence comes from Pseudomonas sp. BF-B-15, assembly GCF_019946675.1. Classification (NCBI taxonomy): domain Bacteria; kingdom Pseudomonadati; phylum Pseudomonadota; class Gammaproteobacteria; order Pseudomonadales; family Pseudomonadaceae; genus Pseudomonas; species Pseudomonas sp. BF-B-15. Next base: position 5,346 of record NZ_JAGYFZ010000171.1, on the reverse strand, counting down.
GCCTTCGCGGCCGATGTTGCCGGTCGCCATGGCCAGGTTGGCGATGCCCATCACCGCCGTACTGCCCTGACTGTGCTCGGTGACGCCCAGGCCGTAGTAGATCGCGGCGTTGCCTCCGGTTGCATACAGGCGAGCTGCGGCACGAATATCGGCAGCGTCGACGCCGCAGACAGGGGCAAGGGCTTCCGGCGAATTCTCCGCACGGCTGACAAACTCGCTCCAGCGGGCGAAGTCATTGCCCTCGCAACGAGCGTCGATGAAGGACTGATTGAGCAGGCCTTCGGTAACGATCGTGTGGGCCAACGCGTTGAGCATGGCTACGTTGGTGCCGGGGCGCAGGGCCAAGTGATATTCGGCGCGGGCGTGCACCGAATCCACCAGATCGATGCGACGTGGGTCGATAACGATCAACCGCGCACCTTCACGCAGACGGCGTTTGAGTTGCGAAGCGAACACCGGGTGAGCGTCGCTCGGGTTGGCGCCCATCACCAGGATCACGTCGGCCTGCATCACCGAATCGAAACTCTGGGTGCCGGCGGACTCGCCCAAGGTTTGTTTCAAGCCATACCCGGTCGGTGAGTGACAAACCCGCGCACAGGTGTCGACGTTGTTGTTGCCGAACGCGGCGCGCACCAGTTTTTGTACGAGATAGGTTTCTTCGTTGGTGCAACGGCTGGAGGTGATGCCACCAATGGAATCGCGGCCATATTTCTGCTGCAAGCGACGGAATTCGCTGGCGGCGTAGGTCACCGCTTCATCCCAGCTGACTTCCTGCCATGGGTCGCTGATGTTCTTGCGAATCATCGGTTTGGTGATGCGATCCGGGTGGGTCGCGTAGCCCCAGGCAAAGCGCCCTTTGACGCAAGAGTGGCCGTGGTTGGCCTGACCGTTCTTGTCCGGAACCATGCGCACCAGTTGGTCGCCTTTCATCTCGGCGCGGAACGAACAGCCTACGCCGCAATAAGCGCAGGTGGTGATCACGCTGCGTTCCGGCTGGCCCATCTCGACGACGCTTTTTTCCATCAGCGTCGCGGTAGGGCAGGCCTGCACACAGGCGCCGCAAGACACGCATTCCGAATCGAGGAAATTCTCGCCACCAGCAGCGGCCACGCGGGATTCGAAACCGCGCCCGGTGATGGTCAGGGCAAAGGTGCCCTGGGTTTCTTCGCAGGCGCGCACGCAGCGGTTGCAGACGATGCACTTGCTCGGGTCGTAGTCGAAATAAGGGTTGGAGGTGTCTTTCACGTCCTCCAGATGGTTTTCGCCTTCATAGCCGTAACGCACTTCCCGCAGGCCGACCTGACCGGCGACGGTTTGCAACTCGCAGTTGCCGTTGGCCGAGCAGGTCAGGCAATCCAGCGGGTGATCGGAGATGTACAGCTCCATGACGTTGCGGCGCAGGGTTGCGAGCTTCGGCGTCTGCGTATGCACGGTCATGCCTTCGGTGACCGGCGTGGTGCAGGACGCGGGATAACCGCGCATGCCGTCGATCTCCACCAGGCACATGCGGCAGGAGCCGAAGGCTTCCAGGCTGTCGGTGGCACACAGTTTCGGAATGGTGGTGCCCATCAGCGCGGCGGCGCGCATCACCGAAGTGCCTTCGGGCACGCTGATGCTGCGACCGTCGATGTTCAGGGTGACTTGCACCTGGCTTTCGCGAGCGGGAGTGCCCAGGTCGATATCGGTTTTCGGGTCGAAGAGAGTAATCATTGCTCGGCCTCCGAAGGCTGCAGACCGAAGTCGGCGGGGAAATACTTGAGGGCGCTGGTGACCGGGAAGGGGGCCATGCCGCCCAAGGCGCACAGCGAACCGTATTGCATCGTGTCGCACAGGTCCTTGAGGATGATCACCTGCGCATCGCGTTCGCTCTGGTCCGGCGCGGCCAGCATCCGGTCGATAACCTCAACGCCCCGGGTCGAGCCGATGCGGCAAGGCGTGCATTTGCCACAGGATTCCTCGGCGCAGAACTGCATGGCGAAACGGGCCATTTGCGCCATGTCCAAGGTGTCGTCAGCCACGACCACACCGCCGTGACCGACCATCGCGCCGATGCCGGCGAAGGCCTCGTAATCCAGCGGTGTATCGAATTGCGACGGCGGTACCCAGGTGCCGAGCGGGCCGCCCACCTGCGCGGCTTTCAGCGGTCGACCACTGGCGGTTCCGCCGCCGTAGTCTTCCACCAGTTCCCGCAGGGTCAGGCCAAACGCCCGTTCCACCAGGCCGCCGTGACGAATATTGCCCGCGAGTTGGAAAGGCATCGTGCCCATTGAACGGCCAATCCCATAGTCGCGATAAAACTGCGCACCTTTCGCCAGAATCAGCGGCACCGAGGCCAGGGTCAGCACGTTGTGCACCAGCGTCGGTTGGCCGAACAGGCCCTGCAACGCAGGGATCGGCGGCTTGGCGCGGACGATCCCGCGCTTGCCTTCAAGCGAGTCCAGCAGCGCGGTTTCTTCACCGCAGATGTAAGCGCCGGCACCGACGCGCACTTCCATATCGAAGGCCAGACCGCTGCCGCCGACATTGGCGCCGAGGTAACCCGCTTCACGAGCAATGTTCAACGCTGCACGCAGAGTGGCCACGGCATCCGGATATTCCGAACGGACATAGATGTAGCCGAAGGTGGCGCCGACGGTAATGCCGGCAATGGCCATGCCTTCGATCAGCAGGAAGGGGTCGCCTTCCATCAACATGCGGTCGGCGAAGGTGCCGGAATCGCCTTCGTCGGCGTTGCACACAATGTACTTCTGGGCCGCCTGAGTGGCGCGCACCGTGCGCCATTTGATCCCGGCGGGGAAGGCCGCGCCGCCACGGCCACGCAGGCCTGAATCGAACACTGCGGTTGCGGTCTCTTCGCCGCCAATGGCGACGGCCCTTGTTAAGCCTTCGAAACCGCCGTGGGCCCGGTAATCGTCAAGCGACAGTGGCCGGGTAATACCGGCGCGGGCGAACAGCAGGCGTTGTTGAGATTTGAGATAAGGCAGCTCCTCCACCAGGCCCAAGGCCAGTGGGTGAGCGGATGGGTCGCCTTTCAAGGCATCGAGCACGGACGGCACATCGTCTGCGGTCAGCGGACCGAAGCCGATCCGGCCTTGCGGGCTGTCCACTTCCAGCAGCGGCTCCAGCCAATACAAACCGCGCGAGCTGGTGCGCTGCAGCTCCAGCGGCAGATTGCGTTCCTTGGCCTGAGTGATAAGCGCTGTGGAGACTTCATCGGCCCCAACAGCACGGGCAAGGGAATCACAGGGCAAATAAAGAGTCGGCATCACGCGTCCTCCCGGCAAGCGTCGAGCAAGGCATCGAGACGCTCAGCGCTAAGCCGCGCATGCACCCGGCCATCCAGCTCCAGAGCCGGCGAACAGGCGCAGGCGCCGAGGCAATAAACGGGGCGCAAACTGATGTTGCCGTCGGCGCTGCTGCCGTGATCGTCCAGTTGCAGGCGGTCGCGCAACTGCGCGGCCAGCTCCTCGGCGCCACGGCTCTTGCAGGACTCGGCGCGGCACAGACGCAGAATATGGCGGGCCGGCGGCGAGGTACGGAAGTCATGGTAAAAACTGATCACCCCGCGAACCTCGGCCTGACTCAGGTTGAGGGCATGAGCAATCTCGGGGACGGCCACATCGGGGATGTAACCGATGCGTTCCTGAATATCATGAAGAATGGGCAACAGAGCGCCGGGGGAGCCTTTGTGGCGCTCCAGCAGGCTGTTGACCAAAGGCAGGTGCAAACTCTCATCAGGCATTCAGCAATCCTCACGGTCACGGACAAACCAGAAGGTTGTCGGTCGTCCGAAAGTGTCGGCTGCGGCACTCACACCACGTCACGGTATCGTGGCAATTTCAGGCCGGTGGCCAGGGCACCCTGAATGGGCATCTTGTTGTGCCCGGCACGGTCTTCGCCGCACCTCAATAAGGGCATAAAAGTCAGATTGCCACGCGGCCCTTTATTAATCCGCACCAAAGCGACGTGCTCGGTTCTGTCTACGACCACCCATTAAGTCTAGACGAGAGGCAGCCGAAGGCGTCAGATGCACCTGGCACTCGGGATTCAATTCAATAAACAGGGGCTAGCAGTAAATAGAGTCTGTCCCCTTTGCTGCCAGTGGACGGCAAGGCGGCAAAACAGTAGCGTTGCGCCACTTTCATCAACTTTGTAACGGACTACACATGGCCACTGTCACTCGAGTCTCGCGCCTGTTCTGCGCAATCACTTTCGCCGTCGTGATGACCCCGGCGCTCGCCGGCCTGTCGAGTGAAACCCCGACATACGCCTGGGACGGCTACCTCTCCGATTGCCAGAAATTTCTGCAGGTGGTGGCCGAGGTGCAGGCCGGGCGCCAGACGCCCAAAGAAGCTAATCCCGCTATCAAGATGCATCTGAGTACCCTTGAGTTCCATCGCTACTACCTATCCCCGTCAAGCCTTGGCTCCCCCGAATACGCTCGTTGTGAGAGCGGCGTTCCCATAGCGGAAGAGATCGCGCACAAGGGCGAAATTGAACTCAGCAAAGACGTGGACGAGTATCTCGCGCAAGCCCAGATCAAACACCTGGCCTCCCCGGCATACAAGCGCGCTCGCTCTCTGGGCTTCACCGACGTCGGCGAAATCGGGGAACTCGACCAGCACGCCGAGCTGGATGGTGAAGCAAATCTGAAGACCTTGATGATCAGAGTCGATTCTGGTTGCGGCGAACATTTCCGCGCCGCGAAATACGTCAAACCTTATGTGATCTACACCGTCGGTCCTGACGATGGCACCTGCGCCATTAACCGGAACGTCGCCGTGTTGGGCGGCAAAGTCGCGGAGTGGGGCGAGTACATTGATGAAGAAGCGATTTTTCAGTATGTGGGATGGAAGAAACTGCCCGGACAGGATGGATTCCCCGTCAACATTCGAGTCGTAAAAGCGCTGAAGTAATTCGCAGGGATTTTTCTTCGAACGGAGGATGGGCAGATGATCGACTTCAACAACAAAGGCTTCTTCAAACTCAAGCAAAACGAAGAATACGCAGAACGGGTCAGTGCACTGTTGCTGGAAGGCGAGCACGTCATCGACTCGTATAAATCCATGCGCGACGGCGTCGTCTTCACCAACAAACGCATCATCGCCGTCAACGTACAGGGCATCACCGGCAGCAAAAAAGACTTCACCTCACTGCCCTACAAAAACATCGTCGCCTACTCGGTAGAAACCTCCGGCACCTTCGACCTGGACTCGGAACTGGAGATCTACTTCTCGTCGCTGGGCAAAGTGAAATTCGAATTCACCGGCCGGACATCAATGGTAGAAATCTCAAAACTGATCTCCCAACACCTCCTCTAACCCGAGCACCCAAAAGCCCCGAAAC
>NZ_JAGYFZ010000170.1:0-6772 GCF_019946675.1 Pseudomonas sp. BF-B-15 | reverse complement strand
CGATTACGGTGGGTCAGTCAATTTGATTTCGACTGACCCACCGTAATCGCGAGCAGGCTCGCTCCCACAGGGGGAATACCTATAACAACAATAAAAGCGTTATTCAGAGGCTGACTGTAATGGCCGCACCTGCCCCCGTTTTGTCCCACGACGCCATCATCCAGGACTCCTGGTCACGTTGCCGCGCGTTCGGGCTCGATCATCAGAGTGCCCCGGCATTCGACCAGCTACCGGCAGCGGACATCGCGCAGTTGCTGGAAAGCCAGCATTCATTGGTGCAGACCACCCATCAGGAGGTCCTGCCCTATTACGAAAACATCCTCAGCAATTCCAATTGCCTGATCATGCTCGCCGACAATCAGGGCCAGGTCCTGACCTCCTGGGGCACCCAGCGCTTCATCGAGCCGAGTCTGACCCGCGGCTTCAGCGCCGGCGCCAGCTGGATGGAGCGTTGCAGCGGCACCAATGCCATCGGCACCGCCCTGGCCTGTGAGCAGGCGGTGCACATCGAGCACGACGAACATTTCCTCAAGGCCAACCGCTTCATGACCGGTTCCGCCGCGCCGATTTTCGATGCCGAACGCAAGGTCATCGCGGTGCTGGACGTGTCCAGCGACAGTTACCTGCCGCCGTCCCACACCCTCGGCATGGTCAAGATGATGAGCCAGACCGTGGAGAACCGGCTGATCCTCAACCTGTTCCATGGCCAGCATTTTCAACTGACGTTCAACACCGGGTTGAACAATCTCGACAGCCAATGGGCGGGATTGTTGATTTTCGATGAGACCGGCCAGGTGCTCTCAGCCAATCGCCGCGCCGATAACCTGCTGGGCATCAGCCTGTCGCGGGTCAGTGTCGAGAGCCTGTTCAAGGTCTCGTTGCTGGAACTGCTGAATCAGCCGGACGGCCTGCCCTTCTCCCTCCAGGCGTCCGGGCGCAACCGCTTCCAGTGCCTGTTGAAGCGGCCGAAACAGGCACCGATCCAGGCAAGAATGTTCGCCGAGCCCGCCGTGACGGCACCCGCACCCGCCGCGATCAGCCTCAATACCCTGCATTTCGGCGACAGCCGAGTGGAAAAAGCCGTGCGCCAGGCCGAGCGCCTGCTGGAGAAAGACATTCCGCTGTTGATCCACGGCGAAACCGGAGTCGGCAAGGAAGTGTTCGTCAAGGCGCTGCACCAGGCCAGTTCTCGCAGCAAACAACCATTCATTGCCGTCAACTGTGCTGCGATCCCCGCCGAACTGGTGGAGTCCGAGCTGTTCGGCTACGAGAAAGGCGCGTTTACGGGTGCCAATCAGAAAGGCAGCATCGGGCTGATTCGCAAGGCCGACAAAGGCACGCTGTTTCTCGATGAAATCGGCGACATGCCATTGCCGACCCAAGCCCGGCTATTAAGGGTGTTGCAGGAGCGCTGCGTGCAGCCGGTGGGCAGCAGCGAGCTGTTCCCGGTGGATATCCGCATTATCTCGGCGACTAACCGTTCGTTGCGCGAGCAGGTTCAGTTGGGACGGTTTCGCGAAGACCTGTATTACCGGATCGGCGGCTTGACCCTGGAATTGCCGCCGCTCAGGGAACGCAGCGACAAGCAGGCGCTGTTCAAACGCTTGTGGGAACAACACCGTGAACCGTCGCAGTGGGCCGGGTTGAGCCGTGAGGTGCTGGAGTTGTTCGGCCGTCACCCGTGGCCGGGGAATTTAAGGCAGGTCAGCAGCGTGATGCAGGTGGCGCTGGCCATGGCGGAAGAGCAACCGGTGCGGCCGGAGCATTTGCCGGATGATTTTTTTGTCGATCTGGAGATGGAACCGGTGGAGGTGGATGAGCCGTTGGCGGTTGATTTGAATGATGTGGAGGATTTGAATCGGCAGTTGCAGGCGGCTGGGGGGAATATTTCCCATCTGGCGCGGCGGCTGGGGGTCAGTCGCAACACCCTCTATAAAAGGTTGCGTCAATCAGACAGCTGACCGCTGCGCGGTCAATCGCCGGCAAGCCGGCTCCTACAGGGGTCGAGTCGTTCGCGAATGTTGTGTACGACTCGCCCCCTGTAGGAGCCAGCTTGCTGGCGATGACGTCAGCCGCAACTCCACATCCCTGATGCCCATACGAAAAACAAAAACCCGCACAAGGCGGGTTTTGTTTGTAACGAACGCAGCAATCAGTCAGCCAGACGCCAGGTCGTACCACCCTTGCCGTCTTCCAGCACCACACCCATCGCGGTCAGTTGATCGCGAATACGGTCGGATTCCGCCCAGTCCTTACCGGCGCGAGCCGCCAGACGCGCAGCAATCAGCGCATCAACCTCAGCCGCATCAACCCGCCCTTCGGCACCGGCCTGCAGGAAGTCATCGGCCTCAAGCTGCAACACACCCAGCACGCTCGCCAGTTCTTTCAGACGCGCCGCCAGACCCGCCGCCGCATCCAGATCGCTCTCGCGCAGACGGTTGATCTCGCGAACCATCTCGAAAAGCACCGCGCAGGCTTCCGGCGTGCCGAAGTCGTCGTTCATCACCTGGGTGAAGCGCTCGACAAAAGCTTCGCCACCAGCAGGCGCGACAGTCGGCAGGCCTTTCAACGCATGGTAGAAACGCTCGAGTGCGCCTTTGGCGTCCTTGAGGTTGTCTTCCGAATAGTTGATCGCGCTGCGGTAGTGGCTCGACACCAGCAGGTAACGCACGACTTCCGGATGGTACTTTTCCAGCACGTCGCGAATGGTGAAGAAGTTGTTCAAGGACTTGGACATCTTCTCGCCATTGATGCGAATCATGCCGCAATGCATCCACGCGTTGGCGTAGGTCTTGCCGGTGGCCGCTTCGCTCTGGGCGATTTCGTTTTCATGGTGCGGGAACTCAAGGTCGCTGCCGCCGCCATGAATGTCGAAGGTCTCGCCCAGGCAGCAGGTCGACATCACCGAGCATTCGATGTGCCAGCCCGGACGACCGTCGCCCCACGGCGATGGCCAGCTCGGTTCACCCGGCTTGGCGCCTTTCCACAGCACGAAGTCCAGCGGGTCCTGTTTGGACTCGTCGACTTCAATCCGCGCGCCGATACGCAGGTCTTCGATCTTCTTGCGCGACAGCTTGCCGTAGCCCATGAACTTGGCGACGCGGTAGTACACGTCGCCATTGCCCGGTGCGTAGGCGTAACCCTTGTCGATCAGGGTCTGGATCATGGTCTGCATGCCAGCGATGTGATCGGTGGCCCGCGGTTCCATGTCCGGCTTGAGGATGTTGAGGCGCGCCTCGTCCTCGTGCATCGCGGTGATCATGCGCTCGGTCAGCACGTCGAACGGCTCACCGTTCTCCTTGGCCCGATTGATGATCTTGTCTTCAATGTCGGTGATATTGCGCACATACGTCAGGTTATAACCGCTGAACCGCAACCAGCGGGTCACCAGGTCAAACGCGACCATGCTGCGGCCGTGGCCAATGTGGCAGTAGTCGTACACGGTCATCCCGCAGACGTACATGCGCACATTGTTGCCATCCAGCGGCTTGAATACTTCTTTGCTCTTGGTGAGCGTGTTGTAGATCGAAAGCACGTTAGAGGTTCCTTGAATCACTGGCCCCACGAATCACGCAAGGTCACGGTACGGTTGAATACCGGAGCACCTGGTTTCGAGTCCTTGATATCCGCGCAGAAGTAACCTTCGCGCTCGAACTGGAAACGGTCTTCCGGCTGTGCATTGCCCAGCGAGGGTTCAGCACGACAACCAGTGAGTACTTGCAGCGAATCAGGGTTGATGTTGTCCAGGAAACTGGCGCTGTCTTCAGCCTTTTCAGGGTTCGGCGAGCGGAACAGGCGATCGTACAGACGCACTTCGCACTCGACGCTGGCCGCGGCCGGCACCCAGTGAATCACGCCTTTGACCTTGCGGCCTTCAGGGTTCTTGCCCAGGGTTTCCGGATCGTACGAGCAACGCAGTTCGACGATGTTGCCATCGGCGTCCTTGATCGCTTCGTCGGCACGGATCACATAGCTGCCACGCAGACGCACTTCGCCGTTCGGCTCCAGGCGCTTGTAGCCTTTTGGCGGCTCTTCCATGAAGTCATCGCGGTCGATGTAGATTTCACGGGCGAACGGCAGCTTGCGCACGCCGAGTTCTTCTTTCTGCGGGTGACGAGGCAGTTCGAGGTGATCGACCTTGTCTTCCGGGTAGTTGGTGATCACGACTTTCAACGGACGAAGCACGCACATGGCGCGCGGGGCGTTCGCGTCGAGGTCCTGACGGATGCTGAACTCAAGCATGCCGAAGTCAACCACGCCGTCGGAACGGTTGGTGCCGATCATGTCGCAGAAATTGCGGATCGACGCAGGGGTGTAGCCACGGCGGCGGAAGCCGGACAGCGTGGACATGCGCGGATCGTCCCAGCCATTGACGTGCTTCTCGTCCACAAGCTGCTTGAGCTTGCGCTTGCTGGTGATGGTGTAGTTCAGGTTCAGGCGGCTGAACTCGTACTGGCGCGGGTTCGCCGGCACCGGCAGGTTCTCGAGGAACCACTCGTACAGCGGACGGTGGCTTTCGAACTCCAGGGTGCAGATCGAGTGGGTGATGCCTTCGATGGCGTCCGACTGACCGTGGGTGAAGTCGTAGTTCGGGTAGATGCACCACTTGTCACCGGTCTGGTGGTGATGCGCATGACGGATGCGATACATGATCGGATCGCGCAGGTTCATGTTCGGCGAAGCCATGTCGATCTTGGCCCGCAGCACACGTGCGCCGTCCGGGAACTCGCCGGCACGCATGCGGGCGAACCAGTCGAGGTTTTCTTCGACGCTGCGATCACGGAACGGGCTGTTGCGGCCCGGCTCGGTCAGAGTGCCACGGTATTCCTTGGCTTGTTCAGGGCTCAGGTCGTCAACGTAGGCCTTGCCGGCCTTGATCAGTTCAACGGCCCAGTCGTGCAACTGGTCGAAATACTGCGAGGCATAGCGCACTTCGCCGGACCATTCGAAACCCAGCCATTTGACGTCGCTTTCGATGGCGTCGATGTATTCCTGGTCTTCCTTGGCCGGGTTGGTGTCGTCGAAACGCAGGTGGGTGACGCCGCCAAACTCCTGGGCCAGACCGAAGTTCACACAGATCGACTTGGCGTGACCGATGTGCAGGTAGCCGTTGGGCTCAGGCGGGAAACGGGTGACGATCTGCGTGTGCTTACCCGAGTCCAGGTCCGCCTGGATGATCGGGCGCAGGAAATTGACCGGCACGGCAGGGCCGGTCTTGGAATTCGAGGTAGGGTCGACAGTGGGCTTGCTCATAGGATCCTTGAACGTACAAGTGCGCGGCCGGAACACGGGCCTGATAAAACAAAGCCGCTATCATAGCCGAAGCCGTCAAGTCGCTGACAGTACAGGCCCGAAAACGGCTGCATTTAATCGGATGCAAATGAAAAACAGCCTCGAAATTGGCGTCTGTCGCGCTAAACTGCGCACCTTGGCCGACATCGGCCGGACCGGTTGAGGGCTCGACAGCCCTGAAACCCACGAATTCCCAGAAAGAGTACCGATCATGACCCAAGTCAAACTGACCACCAACCACGGCGACATCGTCCTGGAACTGAACGCCGAGAAAGCCCCGATCACCGTGGCCAACTTCATCGAGTACGTTAAAGCCGGTCACTACGAAAACACTGTTTTCCACCGCGTCATCGGTAACTTCATGATCCAGGGCGGCGGTTTCGAGCCAGGCATGAAAGAAAAGAAAGACAAGCGCCCAAGCATCCAGAACGAAGCCGACAACGGTCTTTCCAACGACAAATACACCGTCGCCATGGCCCGCACCATGGAGCCGCATTCGGCTTCCGCCCAGTTCTTCATCAACGTCGCTGACAACAGCTTCCTGAACCACAGCGGCAAGAACGTTCAGGGCTGGGGCTACGCAGTGTTCGGCAAAGTGACCGCCGGTACCGACGTTGTCGACAAGATCAAAGGCGTGTCCACCACCTCCAAGGCCGGCCACCAGGACGTACCAGCAGACGACGTGATCATCGAGAAAGCCGAGATCATTGAGTGATATTGCTGATTTCAGACTTGCATCTGGAAGAGGAGCGCCCGGACATCACCCGGGCGTTTCTGGATTTGCTCGCCGGACGCGCCCGCTCGGCGAGTGCGTTGTACATCCTCGGCGACTTTTTCGAAGCGTGGATTGGCGACGATGCCATGACGCCCTTCCAGCGTTCCATCTGCCAGGCCCTGCGCGACCTCAGCGACAGCGGCACGGCGATTTTTCTGATGCATGGCAATCGTGACTTCATGCTCGGCCAGGCCTTTTGCAAACAGGCCGGTTGTACGCTGTTGAAGGACCCGAGTGTCGTGCAGTTCAACGGCGAGCCGGTGCTCTTGATGCACGGCGATAGCCTCTGCACCCGCGACGAGGCTTATATGAAGCTGCGTCGTTACCTGCGCAACCCGATCACCCTGTTCATCCTGCGCCACTTGCCATTGCGCACCCGCCATAAACTGGCGCGCAAACTGCGCAGCGAAAGCCGTGCGCAGACGCGGATGAAGGCCAATGACATTGTCGATGTCACGCCGGACGAAGTGCCACGGGTGATGCAGGCCTATGGCGTGAAAACCCTGATCCACGGGCACACCCATCGCCCGGCCATCCACAAGTTGCAGATTGGCGAGCAAGCGGCCAAGCGCATTGTGCTGGGGGATTGGGATCGCCAGGGCTGGGCGTTGCAGGTGGATGAGAGCGGGTTTGCGTTGGCGCCGTTTGATTTCGGCCCCCCGCGCGTTACCGTTGAATGAGGTCCCTGTAGGAGCGAGGCTTGCC
>NZ_JAGYFZ010000017.1:0-83915 GCF_019946675.1 Pseudomonas sp. BF-B-15 | reverse complement strand
CTCCTACAGAGGCTGACACGAAACAAAGGTGCGATTTTCGCTTCCCTACGCTAACCTGCGGCCATGTTTTACGAGGTCGACTAATGCACATTCATATTCTTGGTATCTGCGGCACTTTCATGGGTTCGATGGCGGTTCTGGCCAAAGAGCTGGGCCATCACGTGACCGGCTCCGATGCCAACGTCTATCCGCCGATGAGCACTCAGCTCGAGGCGCAGGGCATTGAACTGACCCAAGGTTATGATCCCGCCCAGCTCGATCCGGCGCCGGATCTGGTGGTCATCGGCAACGCCATGTCCCGCGGCAACCCGGCTGTTGAATACGTACTGAACAAAGGCCTGCCTTACGTCTCCGGTCCGCAATGGCTGGCCGATCACGTGTTGCAAGGCCGCTGGGTGCTGGCCGTCGCCGGTACGCACGGCAAAACCACCACCAGCAGCATGCTGGCCTGGGTGCTGGAACACGCGGGCATGAGCCCCGGTTTCCTGATCGGCGGCGTGCCGCAGAATTTCTCGGTGTCGGCGCGTCTGGGCGGCACGCCGTTCTTCGTGATCGAAGCCGACGAGTACGACAGTGCGTTCTTCGACAAGCGCTCCAAGTTCGTTCACTACCGCCCGCGCACGGCGATCCTGAACAACCTGGAGTTCGATCACGCTGACATCTTCCCCGATCTGCCAGCCATCGAGCGACAGTTCCACCATTTGGTGCGGACCATCCCGAGCGAAGGCCTGGTGATCCATCCGACCACCGAGCCGGCATTGCAGCGCGTGATCGAGATGGGCTGCTGGACCCCGGTGCAAACCACCGGCGCCGGTGGTCAGTGGCAGGTCAAACTGCTGAGTGAAGACGGTTCGAAATTCGAAGTGATGTTCGAAGGCGTCGCTCAAGGCGTGGTCGATTGGGACATGACCGGCCAGCATAACGTTGCCAACGCACTGGCCACCCTGGCAGCCGCGCGGCATGTCGGTGTTGTGCCATCGATGGGCATTGCCGCGTTGAGCGCGTTCAAAAGCGTGAAGCGCCGGATGGAAAAGGTCGCCGAGGTCCGCGGCATTACCATCTATGACGACTTTGCCCATCACCCGACGGCCATCGCCACGACCCTCGACGGTCTGCGCAAACGCATCGGCGACGCGCCACTGATCGCCATCATCGAGCCGCGTTCCAACTCCATGAAGCTCGGCGCGCACCGCGACGGCTTGCCGGAAAGTGTGGTCGATGCCGATCAGGTGATCTGGTACGCACCCGCCAACCTCGGTTGGGATTTGGGCGCGATCGCTGCGTTGTGCAGTGTGCCGTCGATTGTCAGCGAATCGCTGGAAGGCATCATCGAGCGCGTGAAGAGCCAGGCGCAGCCCGGCACTCACGTGGTGATCATGAGCAACGGCGGCTTCGGCGGCCTGCACGGCAAACTCGCCGAGGCGCTGCAATGAACAACGGCCCGGAACGCATCACGCTGGCGATGACCGGCGCTTCGGGCGCCCAGTATGGTTTGCGCCTGCTGGACTGCCTGATCCGCGAAGACCGCGAGGTGCACTTCCTGATTTCCAAGGCTGCGCAACTGGTGATGGCCACCGAGACTGACGTCACGCTGCCGCCGAAAACCCAAATGATGCAGGCCTTCCTCACCGAGTACACCGGCGCTGCCGCCGGGCAGATTCGGGTGTACGGCAAGGAAGACTGGATGTCGCCGGTGGCCTCGGGCTCCGGTGCGCCGTCGGCGATGGTGGTCGTGCCGTGTTCGACCGGTACGCTGTCGGCCATTGCCACCGGTGCCTGCAACAACCTGATCGAGCGCGCCGCCGATGTCACGCTGAAGGAGCGTCGCCAGCTGATTCTGGTGCCGCGTGAAGCGCCGTATTCGAGCATTCATCTGGAGCACATGCTCAAGTTGTCGAACATGGGTGTGACCATTTTGCCGGCGTCACCGGGCTTCTATCATCAGCCACAAACCATCGATGACCTGATCGATTTCGTGGTGGCGCGGATTCTCAACCTGCTGAACATTCCACAAGACATGCTGCCGCGTTGGGGCGAGCATCATCTGACCAGCGATGAATAAGCTGCTGACGATTGTGCTGGCGCTGCAACTGGCGGGGTGCGCCACGGCACGCACGCTGGATGCTGCCAAGCCTGGGGCACCGGTGGTGTATGCGGGCACGCGCCTGGATTTGTACGCCCTGAATGGCGGTTGCTGTGCGATGGATCGTTTTGGGGCAGAGGCGCCGAGCTATCCGGGTGTCGATCTGCCGGCCAGCGCGTTGCTTGATACGCTGCTGTTGCCGTTGTCGGTGTTGACGGTGATCGGCGTGAGTTTTCAGGCGACGGGTGGATTGTAGGAGAGCGCTTCGCGCTCTATCGCGAGCAGGCTCGCTCCCACATTGGATTTGTGAGCGACACAGATCAAATGTGGGAGCGAGCCTGCTCGCGATGGTTCATCCCTGACTCAACAAATTACTTGCCTAGCTTCCTCAACTCATCCGACTCGACAATCCGTATCCCATCCTGTTCTTCCAGCGCCAGTCGCCACATCGCCCTGGCCAGTTGGCAAGCTTCGATTCCGCGGTATTTGCCGGGGATCAAGCGGGACAACGGACCGGCGACCTGCTCGGCCAGACGCGGTTCGAGGCGTTCACCCAGCAACACCGAAGGTCGACAAATGGTCAGCTGTGGCCAGTTTTGTGCGCGCAATGCGTACTCCATCTCGCCTTTGACCCGGTTGTAGAATACCGAGGATCTGCGATCGGCCCCCAGGGCGCTGATCACGATCAAGTGTCGCGCACCCATTTCCCGCGCCCGTTTGGCGAAGGCCACTACCATGTCCAGATCGACCGCGCGGAACGCCGCTTCCGAGCCGGCCTGTTTGATCGTGGTGCCGAGGCAGCAGTAGGCGATGTCGACGCGACCGCTGAGTTGCGGCAGGAACATCGCCGGGTCACCGACCGGGTTTTCCAGATGCGGATGCTCGGCCAGCGGCCGGCGTGAGGGGGCCAATACGCGCGTGATCGTGGGCTCGTTGAGCAGGCGATCAAGCAAGTGTTCACCGGTTAACCCGGTAGCTCCGGCAAGCAATACGTGCTGAGGCGTCAAGTACATAATATGTCCCCCTTGATACTGATCAGCTTAGTTGCTCTTTGCGTCCTTGCTGTCGATAGAGACACTTTGTAGCGCTTTTCGTGCCTGCTGTTTGCGTAATAGCTGCCAATGGGAGAGAACGGTTTTCGGCGCCCAGATTTGCGGTTCAGAGGCTTCGAAACTGTCCGCCAATTCACGCTCGGCCACGGAGGCCTTGGCCAGCTTGAAGGCTTGTTCCAGGTCGTCGGTCTGGTTCAGGGCCTGGGCGAACAGCGCGTCGCCGAAGTAGGTGAAGTTGGCTTCTTCCGAGCACCCGAAGGACACGCGGTCGGCGCGCGACGCGGTCATGATCAGGGTGCGTTCGTCCTTCAGGGCGGGGATGAAACCACCGGAGTAGCAAGACGAAATCACGATGATCTTGTCGCGGTTTTTCAGCGGGGCGAGCACGGCGCCGAGTTCGTTGGCCGGCAGGTCGGACAGCTCCATGCGTGGCTGGTCGAGCACCAGTTCGTGCTCGCTGGTGCCGTGGCTGGTCAGGTAGATGAAGATCAGGTCTTCCGGGCCGCTGCGCTCGGCCAGCGTCAGCGCCGCACGGCGCAGGTTTTCCCGGGTGGCCATCGGCCGGTCGACGAGGTGGTCGCGATGGTTCACCAGGCGGATCTGGCCAAACGCACCGAAACGGCTGGTGAGCATGTTGCTGACGTAATCGGATTCACGCAGGAACACGCTCTGCTTGCCGTCACCGCCGACGGTCAAGGTGTACAACTCGATCGCCGGGGTCGAAGCCGGCACATTGGCCAGCGCGTCTTCGAGCAAGCGGCCCTGGGCCAGCAAGCCGAGTTCAAGGCTGTCGGGCAACAGCTTGCCGTCGGCATCGCGTACTCGCTGACCATTGGCCCACGTGCCGCTCTGCACGGTGCCATCGGTCAGCACCAGCGTGCCGCGTCCCTGATAACTGTCGCCGTCGAACTGGCCGATGTAGAAGCTGCCATCTGAAAGGTTCAGTCGGCCCTGACCGGTGAAGCGCCAGTCGCTGAACTGGCCGATGTAGTGGCTGCCGTCGGCGCCGATCAACTCGCCTTTGCCATTCAGCGAGCCTTCCTTGAACTGGCCGAGCCAGACATCACCGTCGGCGTTTTCGTAGCGGCCCTTGCCGTGCAGTTGGTTGTTCTTGAAGCTGCCGACGTAAATGTCGCCTTCAGCGCTGTTGAATGTCCCGTTGCCTTCCAGCTGACCGTCCTTGAAATGCCCGGTGAACTGATTGCCGCTGGCGTCGCCACGCTGGCCTTCGCCGTTGGGTTTGCCGTGGGCGAACTGACCTTGATACGAGCTGCCGTCTTCGAGTTCCAGACGGCCGAGCCCCGAATATTGATCGGCCTTGAATTCGCCGCGGTAGGTCATGCCGTTTTCTTTGAGGGTGCCTTCGCCTTCGCGCCGACCCGCCTTGAAGCCGCCGGTGTAGCTGCTGCCGCTGGTGGTCAGCGTGCCCTGGCCGTCGAACAGCCCCAGGTTGAAATTGCCGCGATACAGCTCGCCGTTGCTGCCGTGCCATTCGCCCTGGCCGTGCCACTGGCCCTTGTCGAAACTGCCGGCGTACCAGCTGCCGTTCGGGTAATCGACGCGACCCTGGCCTTGCAGCAATCCGTTGACCAGGTCTCCGCGATAGCGGCCGCCGTCCGGCAGGCGCGCATCGGGCGGCAACAGCGATTCGCTGTCGCCGCAAGCGGTGAGCATCAGGGTCAAGGCAATGAGTGCAAGTGAGCGCATAGCGGGATCCGGGCAATTAGGCGACCGAGTATGCCGCAGCTCTATGACTGAGATATAGAGAGAGGTCGCGAAACAGCGTGAGCTGCTTCGCATCCGGGAGCGTTTACACGAAGCAGAGCGACAGTGGCTCGGCGATATAGGCCGGTTTGTCCGAACCTTCGATCTCGAGCGTGGCGGTGGCCTTGAGCAACCATTGGCCGGGCTTCTTCTCGGTGACTTCGGTCAGGTCGACCTTGAGGCGCACTTTCGAATTGACCTTGACCGGCTGAATGAACCGCACGCTGTCGAGGCCGTAATTGACCACCATCTTCAAGCCTTCAGGCAGGATGAGGATGTCTTCCATCAGTTTCGGGATCAGCGACAGCGACAGGAAACCGTGGGCAATGGTGCTGCCAAATGGCGTTTGCGCGGCTTTGACCGGGTCGACGTGGATGAACTGATAGTCTCCAGTGGCTTCGGCGAACAGGTTGATGCGCTCCTGATCGATAGTTAGCCATTCGGAACGTCCAAGTTCCTTGCCGACATAATCTTTGAGCTCTGCAACTGGAACATAGGGCATTGAGACTCTCCTTGGGTTCATCGGTTTTATAGTTTTGAGGTGGGGGGATTTGACCTCCCGGATTACCACTTTAGATCAACATGGCAAATTGCTCCGGTCAACTGACCATGCTTTTGGCGAATGCCGGTCTATAGCGTTGGCATGCTTATAATGCCGGGCGCGATTTTTCGGGGGAGAGGACGGATGTTGTTACGTGGCCTGACCTGGCTGGTGTTGTTCCAATTGCTGGGCACCGCCATCAACCATTTGTTTTTGCCGGTGCTGCCGGGGCCGATCATCGGCCTGCTGCTTCTGCTGGTGTTCCTGATCAGCCGTGGCCAGGTCGGCGAGCCGTTGAGCCTGGCGGCCGGCAGCCTGCTGCGTTACCTGCCGTTGTTGCTGGTGCCGCCGGCCGTGGGCGTGATGGTTTACGCCAAGGACATTGCCGCGGACTTCTGGGCCATCGTCGGCGCACTGGTGTTGTCGCTGCTGCTGTCCATGGCTTTCGCCGGTGTGCTGATGCAACGCATGGTCAAACGCCACGCGCACCGCGAGGACTCGCAATGATCTTCGACTGGCAGGGCGCCTGGGTGTCGGTGATTCATCATCCATTGTTCGGCATCGGCATCACCCTCGGCGCCTATCAGCTGGTGTTGGCGGCGTTCGAGAAAACCCGCTGGATTTTTCTGCAGCCGGTGCTGGTCTCCATGTTGTTGGTCATTGGCGTGCTGGTTGGCTGCGGCCTGACCTACGCCGAGTACCGCAAGAGCACCGAGATCCTCAGTATTTTGCTCGGCCCGGCCACCGTTGCGCTGGCCGTGCCGCTTTACCTCAACCTGCGGCGGATTCGGCAGTTGTTCTGGCCGATATTTACTACGCTGGTGATAGGTGGCGTGATTGCCACCGGCATGGGCGTGTTGCTGGGGTGGTCGTTTGGTGCCGAGCACATGATCCTGATGACCATGGCGCCGAAGTCGGTGACCTCGCCGATCGCCATGCTGGTGGCCGAACAGATCGGCGGCGTCGCGGCGCTGGCGGCGGTTTTTGTGTTGATCACCGGCGTGATCGGGGCGATCTTTGGGCCGAGCCTGCTGAACCGGCTCGGCGTCCACAGCCCCGAGGCGCGCGGCATGGCGCTGGGCATGACAGCCCATGCGGTGGGCACGGCCGTGGCGATGCAGGAAAGTGAAGAATGCGGCGCCTTCGCGGCGCTGGCGATGAGTCTGATGGGCGTGGCCACGGCGGTGTTCCTGCCGTTGGCGGTGTCGATGGTGGTGTAAGGAAATGTCTATGAGCTTGCCGCTTTTCCCGCTGAATACGGTGCTGTTTCCGGGCTGCATCCTCGACTTGCAGATCTTCGAGGCGCGCTACCTGGACATGATTGGTCGCTGCATGAAACAGGGCGGCGGCTTCGGCGTGGTGTGCATCCTTGAGGGTGAAGAGGTCGGCATCGCCCCGTCAGGTTATGCGCTGGTCGGGTGTGAGGCGCTGATCACCGATTTCAAGCAGCAGGACAATGGCCTGCTGGGCATTCGAGTGCAGGGCGGGCGGCGTTTTCACGTGCTGCGCACCGAAGTTCAGCGCGATCAGTTGACCGTCGCCGAGGTCGAGTGGCTGGAAGACGAACCGGAGCAACCCTTGCAGGATGAGGATGCCGACCTCGTCGCACTGCTCAAGGCCCTGGCCGAACACCCGATGGTCGAAGCGCTGAACATGGGCACCGAAGCGACCGGGCAACAGTCGCTGGCCAATCAGTTGGCGTACCTGCTGCCATTCGCCGAGGTGGACAAGATCGACCTGCTGCAACTCGACGATCCGCAGCAACGACTGGATGCGATCCAGGCGCTGCTCGATGAATTGCAGGGTGAGTTGTTCGCCTGATCAATAGGCATACCGCAACATCGCGTGCGGTAAATGCCGCAACGCAAAGAAGCCGAATAACACCACCATCGCCGGCAATACCAGCCACCAGACTTTGGGTGGCATGGCGTTGAGCGGTGTCTGGCGCTGACTCAACCCCAGACTCGCCGCACACACGCACGCCGCCAGCATGGCGCCGGCCAGCACATCCGTTGGCCAGTGTGCGCCCAGGTACACGCGTGACAAGGCAATCGCCAGCGCCGGCAGGCAACCCAGCAGCAACCAGGTCAGGCGCATCCTTGGCGGTTGTCCGCGACCGGCCAGCACGGCGAGCGTCAGAAACAGCGCGAAAGAGCCCGAGGCATGGCCGCTGGGCATGCTGTAGCTGGTAAGCGGGTCGCTCAGGACTTCCGGGCGCAACCGGGCGAAAAAGTGTTTGGTGAGCGTATTGCCGAGTGCGGTGACGAGCAGTGTGCTGCCGGCGAAAATCGCCTGTCGCCATTGCCGGGTCAGCAGCAGCAAAACGGTGAGCAGGGCGCTGAACAGCAGCATATTGCGGAACTCGCCGATCAGGGTGAAAGTCACGGCGACTTCATCGAGCATCGGGCTGCGGTGTTCCTGCACCAGGGTCATCAAGCCCTGGTCGAGAGCGGTGAGGTGCGGGTAGCCGATAAACAATCCGGCCAGAATCAACAAGCTCATGCTGGCGATCAGTATCGTGGCCTTGCGATGACGGCGCAGGCTGCTGGTTGCGCTCAGGCCGACCATCACGGCGATGCTGCCGGCGACGATCCCGGCCTCAGGCCAGAAACCTTCCGGTAATGGCAAGCGAATCGCCGCGCCCGTGGCCCAGCCGGGCAGCAGGTAGGCGACGCTCCAGCCGGCAGTGGCCAGCAGGCTGACGGCAACGAAGCGCGGGAACGGCATGTCGAACATCCCGGCGACCATCGGCAGCATCGGCCTTAGTGGCCCGATGAATCGTCCGACCAGCAGGCTGGCGATGCCATAGCGCTGGAAGTAAGCCTCGGCACCGGCGATCCACTCCGGGTGATGGCGCAGGCCGGGCAGGCGCCGAATGTTCTGATGGAAATGTCGCCCAACAAAGTAGGAAACGATATCGCCCAGCACGCCGGCGACGAATCCCAGCAGCAAGGTTTCGCTCAACGACAGTGCACCGCTGCCGGCCAGCACGGCGACGGCAAACAGCAACACCGTGCCGGGTACGATCAGTCCGGCAATCGCCAGGCATTCCACGAAGGCTACGATGAACACCGCCGCAGCCAGCCATTGCGGGTTGACCGTCAGCCATCCGGTCACGCTATCGAGCCATGGGCCCATAAAAACAACTCCATTGAATAATCAATTGGCCTCAAGGGCCGAACACAATCTTCAAAACACTACAGACCCTTGTAGGAGCAAGCTTGCTCGCGATGGCGGAGTGTCAGGCAACATCTGCTTCGACTGTCAGACCGCTATCGCGAGCAGGCTCGCTCCTACAGGGGGGGGGCACAATTATTCAGGTCAGCAAAAAATAATCGCGACCTTCGACCTGCCCCCGTCGCAGCGGGTTTCGCGTGCAATACGGCGCGTAAGCCGCATCGACGAAGCGGTACATCAGATGCTCATCGCGCCCATGGGGAATACCCAGGCGTGTGGTTTGAATGATGTGACCCGGCGCCGGGCCGACATCCTCCACCAGCAGCACTTCATGATCAAAACGCTTGGCGTCCCATACCGGCACCTTCAAACCCAGCGCCTTGCACAACAGCGTTTGCCCGGCACAGAGTTTTTGCGACGGGCGAGGGCGGCCCTGGGCGTCGGGATTGTTCAGCAGCATCTGCGCCAGGCTTGCCGGGCCGCTCAACTCATCGACCCACGGATACGCGGATTTGATCAAAACCGCATTGCCCGGACCTTGAGCGCTGAAATTCAGGGAATCGCCGCCCCGGGCGTAATACATATAAATGTGGCCGCCATCCAGAAACAAAGCCTTACGCTTTTCTGTGTAGCCGAGAGAGGCATGGCTGCCTTTTTCTTCGAAGTAATAGGCTTCGGTCTCGATGATCCGGGCGCTGAGCCACAGTTCACCGACCCGATGCCGTATGACTTTGCCAAGTAAATCCCGGGCCAGCGTTTGCGCATCCCGGTCGAAAAATGCGTCCGGGAGCCCGGTGGGCAGGCCCGCAGCGGTCGCACGAACAGTCAGGTTGGACATGATGAGCGGCATTTATCAAAGCTGATTGAGTCGTGATGATAACAATTTGCAGCTTAATCACGGCTGAACGTCGGCAAATTGCCCTCCATTTCGACCATCCGCCCGTCACCGCTGTTAGTCAGGGGACGCGACAGCTATAATCTGCCGCTTTCATCTTTGCCAAGATCACAGCAGACAATGACTGAGTCCGTTCTCGACTACATGACCCGCCTGGGTCGCGCCGCCCGTGAAGCGTCGCGCATCATCGGCCGTGCCAGCACCGCGCAGAAAAACCGCGCCTTGCAGGCGGCTGCCAATGCGCTGGATGCTGCGCGTGCCGAGCTGACGGCCGCCAATGAGCTGGATCTGGCGGCTGGTCGAGCCAATGGCCTGGAACCTGCGCTGCTGGAACGTCTGGCGCTGACCCCGGAGCGTATCGACGGCATGATCGTCGGTTTGCGCCAGGTTGCAGCGTTGCCGGACCCGGTCGGCGCCATTCGCGACATGAGCTTCCGTCCGTCGGGGATTCAGGTCGGCAAGATGCGTGTGCCGCTGGGCGTGATCGGGATCATTTACGAATCCCGGCCCAACGTGACCATCGACGCCGCCAGCCTGTGCCTGAAGTCCGGCAACGCGACCATCCTGCGCGGCGGTTCCGAAGCGATTCATTCCAACCGTGCCATCGCCGCCTGCATCCAGCGCGGCCTGGCCGAAGCCGATCTGCCGGCCGCCGTGGTTCAAGTGGTCGAAACCACCGACCGTGCCGCCGTTGGCGCGCTGATCACCATGCCTGAATACGTCGACGTCATCGTGCCCCGTGGCGGCCGTGGCCTGATCGAGCGCGTCAGCCGTGATGCGCGCGTGCCGGTGATCAAGCATCTGGACGGTATCTGCCACGTTTACGTCAGTGCCCACGCCGATCTGCCGAAGGCCCAGCGTATTGCCTTCAATGCCAAGACTTACCGTTATGGCATTTGCGGTGCGATGGAGACGCTGTTGGTGGATCAAACCGTTGCCAAAGATTTCCTGCCGTCGATGGCTGCCCAGTTCCGCGAAAAAGGCGTTGAACTGCGGGGATGCGAGCGCACTCGGGCGATCATTGAGGCCGCAGTGGCCACTGAAGAAGACTGGCACACCGAGTACCTGGCGCCGATCCTCTCGATCCGCGTGGTCGACGGGCTGGACCAGGCCATCGAGCACATTAATAAGTACGGCTCCCATCACACCGATTCGATCGTCAGCGAAAACCTTGCAGACACCCGGCGTTTCGTCGCGGAAGTCGATTCGTCGTCGGTGATGATCAACACCCCGACCTGCTTCGCTGATGGCTTCGAATACGGATTGGGTGCCGAGATTGGCATTTCTACTGATAAGCTGCACGCCCGCGGCCCGGTGGGTCTCGAAGGTCTGACCTGCGAGAAGTACATCGTGGTCGGTGATGGCCAGTTGCGCGGCCAGGCGTCGGTCTGACTTGGGCGACCTTAATCCGTCGGCCCCGGTAACCACCAGCGAACCTGCGCCTCGACGTATTGGCATGCTGGGCGGGACGTTCGACCCGGTGCACATCGGCCATTTGCGCGGTGCGCTGGAAGTCGCCGAAGCGCTGGCGCTCGACGAGTTGCGCCTGACACCGAGTGCCAGGCCGCCGCATCGCGGTACGCCGCAGGTGTCGGCGAAGGACCGTCTGGCGATGGTCGAGTGCGCGGTGGCCGGTGTGGCGCCGTTGGTGGTGGACGCCCGCGAATTGCAGCGGGACAAGCCGTCCTACACCATCGACACCCTGGAACTGATGCGTGCCGAACTGGCCGCTGAAGACCAGGTTTTTCTACTTTTGGGCTGGGACGCATTTTGCGGCCTGCCCACTTGGCACCGCTGGGAAGAGTTGCTCCAGCATTGCCACATCCTGGTGCTGCAACGCCCGGATGCCGACAGCGAACCGCCGGATGCCTTGCGCAACCTGCTGGCAGCGCGCTCGGTGAGCGACCCGCTGGCCCTTAAAGGGCCGAGCGGACAGATTGCATTCGTCTGGCAGACGCCGCTCGCGGTATCCGCCACCCAGATCCGTCAACTGCTGGCCAGCGGTAAGTCGGTACGTTTCCTGGTGCCCGACGCGGTCCTGGCCTACATCGATGCGCACGGACTTTACCGTGCGTCGAACTGAAAAAGGGTGCGCTTCAAGGCACGTGAATGCGTGTAGCGAAGCGCCCGAACATACGAGCAAAACGAGTTTTATATGACTGACAAAGACGTAGCTAAAGTAAAGCGCAAAGGCACATTCAAGAGCGCCCCGCTGCCAGTAGAAGCTCCAACCGGCCCTGAGCTGGCTGGCGAAGCGCTGGTCAAGGTTGCCGTGGCAGCCCTGGAAGACGTGAAGGCCCAGGACATCCAGGTCATCGACGTTCGTGAAAAGCAGAGCATCACTGACTTCATGATCATCGCTACCGGTACGTCCAACCGCCAGATCGGCGCCATGCTGGACAAGGTCCGCGAAGCCGTCAAAGCCCAGGGCGTCAAGCCTTTGGGTGAAGAAGGCAAGGGCGACAGCGACTGGGTCCTGCTGGATATGGACGACGTCATCGTGCACATGATGACCGCCTCGGCTCGCCAGTTCTACGACCTGGAACGCCTGTGGGCCGGTGCAGAGCAGAGCCGTTCGGCCAGCGCTGCGCATCACAGCCCGGAAAACACCCACGAGCATTTCACCAAGCTCAACAAAGACCAGCTGTAAGGGATTGCTGTGCGACTGCGACTGATCGCCGTCGGTTCACGCATGCCCAAGTGGGTGGAAGAAGGCTGGCATGAATATGCCAAGCGTCTTCCGTCCGAGCTGGCGCTGGAACTGGTGGAAATACCGCTCAACACCCGTGGCAAGAACGCCGACGTGGCACGCTTCATCCGTCAGGAAGGCGAAGCCATGCTGGCCAAGGTCGGGCCGAACGAGCGCGTTGTCACCCTCGAAGTCCACGGCAAGCCCTGGAGTACCGAGCAGTTGGCGGTCGAGCTCGATCGCTGGCGGCTGGACTCGCGCACGGTGAATTTCATGGTCGGCGGCCCCGAAGGGCTGGCGCCGGAAGTGTGTGCGCGGGCCGATCAGCGCTGGTCGTTGTCACCGTTGACGTTGCCGCACCCGCTGGTGCGGATTCTGATCGGCGAACAGCTGTACCGTGCCTGGACAGTTCTGTCCGGTCACCCTTACCACAAGTAGTTCTGCCTCATGTCCCAGCCGATCCGCATCAAGGACCACGAAAAAGACGCCCGTCTGGTGCGTGGCCGCGTCGTGTTCGGGGCTATTGCAGTGGTGGTGCTGATCGGCGTGCTGATCGCTCGCCTGTATTTCCTCCAGGTGATCCAGTACGAGTACCACTCGACCCTGTCGGAAAACAACCGCGTCCATGTGCAGCCGATTCCGCCGACCCGCGGATTGATCTTCGACCGCAATGGCGTGGTGGTGGCCGACAACCGGCCCAGCTTCAGCCTGAGCATGACCCGCGAGCGTTCCGGCGACTGGCAGCAAGTGCTCGACGTGATCGTCGAAGTGCTGGAACTGACGCCCGAGGATCGGGTGATCTTCGAGAAACGCATGCGCCAGGGGCGTCGGCCATTCGAGCCGGTGCCGATCCTGTTCGAGCTGACCGAAGAGCAGATCGCCCGCATCGCCGTGAACCAGTTCCGCCTCCCGGGTGTGGAAGTGGTTGCGCAGCTGGTGCGGCATTACCCGCAGGGCGCGCACTTTGCGCACTCGGTGGGTTACATGGGGCGGATCAACGAGAAAGAGCTGAAGTCTCTCGATCCGGTCAATTACAGCGGCACCCACCACATCGGCAAGACCGGCATCGAGCGTTTCTACGAGCCCGAGCTGCATGGCCAGGTGGGTTACGAAGAAGTCGAAACCAACGCACGAGGCCGCGTTCTGCGGGTGCTCAAGCGTACCGATCCGATTCCCGGCAAGGACATCGTCCTGAGCCTGGACATCAAGTTGCAGGAAGCGGCCGAAGCGGCACTCGGCGGTCGCCGTGGTGCGGTGGTCGCGCTGGACCCGAAAACCGGCGAAGTGCTGGCAATGGTCAGTCAGCCGAGTTTCGACCCGAACCTGTTTGTGACCGGCATCAGCTTCAAGGCTTATTCCGAACTGCGTGATTCCATCGACCGGCCGTTGTTCAACCGCGTGCTGCGTGGTCTTTACCCGCCGGGTTCGACCATCAAGCCCGCGGTGGCCATTGCGGGCCTGGACTCGGGCGTTGTCACCGCGTCGACCCGGGTCTTCGACCCCGGCTACTACATGCTGCCCAATTACGATCACAAGTATCGCAACTGGAACCGTACCGGTGACGGCTACGTCGATCTGGATACGGCGATCATGCGGTCCAACGACACCTACTTCTATGACCTGGCCCACAAGCTGGGGATTGATCGCTTGTCGGCCTACATGGGCAAGTTCGGCATCGGCCAAAAGGTCTCGCTGGACATGTTCGAAGAGTCGCCGGGGCTGATGCCGTCCCGTGAGTGGAAGCGCGCGACCCGTCGCCAGGCCTGGTTCCCGGGTGAAACGCTGATTCTCGGGATCGGTCAGGGATACATGCAATCCACGCCGCTGCAACTGGCCCAGGCCACGGCGCTGGTGGCCAACAAAGGCGTGTGGAACCGTCCGCACCTGGCCAAGACCGTCGAAGGCGAGCGGCCGAAGGATGACAACCCGATGCCGGACATCATCCTGCGCGATCCGTCCGACTGGACCCGGGTCAACCACGGCATGCAGCAAGTGATGCACGGTGCGCGCGGTACGGCGCGTAAGGCTTCGATCGGCGCGCAATACCGGATCGCCGGAAAAAGTGGTACCGCCCAGGTGGTCGCGATCAAGCAGGGCGAGAAGTACGACCGTTCGAAGGTTCAGGAACGTCATCGCGACCACGCCTTGTTTGTCGGCTTCGCGCCGGCCGACGACCCGAAAATCGTGGTGTCGGTGATGGTCGAGAACGGCGAGTCCGGTTCCGGTGTCGCCGCGCCGGTGGTGCGTCAAGTCATGGACGCCTGGCTCCTCGACCAGGACGGCCGACTGAAAGCCGAATACGCCAGCCCTATCAGTGCGGAGGCTACGGCCCGTGAAGAGTAATTTCGATCGCATCCTCTCCAGCGAGGATGTGATGCGTCGCCGTGCGACGCTGTTGCAACGCATGCACATTGACGGCCCGCTGCTGATCCTGCTGCTGACCCTCGCCGCCGGCAGCCTGTTCGTGCTGTATTCCGCCAGCGGCAAGAGCTGGGACCTACTGGCCAAGCAAGCCACTTCCTTCGGCATCGGCCTGGTGTCGATGATCGTCATCGCCCAGTTCGAGCCGCGCTTCATGGCCCGTTGGGTGCCGGTCGCTTATGTCGTCGGCGTGCTGTTGCTGGTGGTGGTGGACGTCATGGGCCACAACGCCATGGGCGCCACGCGCTGGATCAACATTCCGGGGGTGATCCGCTTCCAGCCTTCGGAGTTCATGAAGATCCTGATGCCGGCGACCATCGCCTGGTACTTGTCCAAGCGCACCTTGCCGCCGCAGCTCAAGCATGTGGGCGTCAGTCTGTTTCTCATCGGATTGCCGTTCATTCTGATCGTGCGTCAGCCTGACCTCGGCACTTCGCTGTTGATCCTGGCGGGTGGGGCATTCGTTTTGTTCATGGGCGGGCTGCGCTGGCGCTGGATCATCAGCGTGCTGGCCGCCGCCGTGCCGGTGGCCGTGGGGATGTGGTTTTTCATCATGCACGACTACCAGAAGCAACGAATCCTGACGTTCCTCGACCCGGAAAGCGATCCGCTGGGCACCGGCTGGAACATCATTCAGTCGAAAGCCGCCATCGGTTCCGGCGGCGTGTTCGGCAAGGGTTGGCTGCTGGGCACGCAATCGCACCTCGATTTCCTGCCGGAAAGCCACACCGACTTCATTATTGCGGTGATGGGTGAAGAGTTCGGCCTGGTGGGCATCTGCGCACTGCTGCTGATTTACCTGCTGTTGATCGGTCGCGGGCTGGTGATTACCGCCCAGGCCCAGACATTGTTCGGCAAACTGCTCGCGGGCGCCCTGACCATGACGTTTTTTGTTTACGTTTTCGTCAACATCGGTATGGTCAGTGGCCTGTTGCCGGTTGTAGGGGTGCCGTTGCCGTTCATTAGCTACGGAGGAACTTCGCTGGTAACGCTGCTGTCAGCGTTTGGGGTTTTGATGTCGATCCATACCCATCGCAAGTGGATCGCACAGGTTTGAATAAGGTGAAGATTTCAATGCAAGTAATGCGTGGCTGGGCGACTCGATACGCGCCATGGGTCGGCCTGGTAAGCATCCTTGGCACAGCGCAGGACGCGTTGGCCGGCGATTACGAAGGCTCACCCCAGGTGGCCGGCTTCGTCGGTGAAATGACCCGCGACTACGGTTTTGCCGGTGAACAGCTGATGGGCGTGTTCCGCGAAGCCGAGCGCAAACAGTCGATTCTGGACGCGATCTCCAAGCCCGCCGAGCGGGTCAAGCAGTGGAAAGAATATCGCCCAATGTTCATCACCGACGCGCGTATCGCACGCGGCGTGGATTTCTGGCGGCAGCACGAGGCGGTACTCGCCCGTGCCGAGCAGGAATATGGCGTACCGGCCCAGGTGATTGTCTCGATCATCGGCGTTGAGACCTTTTTTGGTCGAAATACCGGCAATTACCGGGTAATCGACGCCTTGTCGACCCTGGGTTTCGACTATCCTCCCCGTGCCGAATTCTTCCGCAAGGAATTGCGTGAATTCCTGTTGCTGGCCCGGGAAGAGCAGGTCGATCCATTGACCCTCAAAGGTTCCTACGCCGGGGCGATGGGCTTGCCGCAGTTCATGCCGAGCAGCTTCCGCGCCTATGCGGTGGACTTCGACGGTGACGGCCACATTAATATCTGGACCAATCCGGACGATGCCATCGGCAGCGTCGCCAGTTACTTCAAGCGTCACGGCTGGGTGGCCGGCGAACCGGTGGTCAGCCGCGCCGATGTGCGTGGCGATCAGGTCGACGAAGGTTTGACCACCGGCATCGAACCGACTAAAACCGTCGGGGAGTTGCGGGCTCTAGGGTGGTCAAGTCATGATGCGCTGCGCGATGATATGCCGGTCACGGCATTCCGCCTGGAAGGTGACAATGGCCCTGAATACTGGATGGGCCTGACGAATTTTTACGCAATCACGCGTTATAACCGCAGCGTGATGTACGCCATGGCAGTACATCAACTGTCTGAACAGCTGGTCCAAGCACGGGGCGTCAAGTAATGCGGGCATTGCCTATGAATAAACCCCTGAAGCTGATGGCATTCGCCGCGTTGGCAGTGCTGGTCGCCAGTTGTTCGACCAGCCGCGCACCGTCACAGAAATCATCCACCGCCGTGCGCTCGGCGCCGGGGCTGGACATCAACCGCGCCCACAAAGATGGCGCACCGTGGTGGGACGTCGACGTATCGCGCATCCCGGATGCCACGCCGACCCTGCACACCGGCCCTTACAAAGCCAACCCGTACACCGTGCTGGGCAAGACTTACTTCCCGCTGCAAGAATCCAAGACCTACGTCGCCTCGGGCACGGCGTCCTGGTACGGCACCAAGTTCCACGGCCAGAACACCGCCAATGGCGAGGTTTACGACCTGTATGGCATGAGCGCCGCTCACAAGACCTTGCCACTGCCGAGTTACGTTCGGGTGACCAACCTCGACAACAACAAGTCAGTGATTTTGCGGGTCAATGATCGTGGGCCGTTTTACTCGGATCGCATCATCGACTTGTCCTACGCTGCCGCGAAGAAACTCGGCTACGCCGAAACCGGTACCGCACGGGTCAAGGTCGAAGGCATCGACCCGCAGCAATGGTGGGCGGCCAAAGGCCGTCCGGCGCCTTTGATGCTCAACGAGCCGCAAGTAGCGCAAAATGCCGCGCCGACGATTACCGCTTCTGCCGGCACGGTCGAGCAATGGACGCCGCCGCCGCAGCAACACGCCGCGGCCGTCGTACCCGTGCAGATCGATGCAAAAAAAAACGCTTCTGTACCAGCCTCTGGCCAGTATCTGCAGGTGGGCGCGTTCGCCAACCCGGACGCTGCAGAACTCCTGAGATCGAAGCTCAGCGGGATGGTGAGCGCTCCGGTGTTCATCAGCTCGATCGTGCGTAATCAACAGACACTGCATCGGGTGCGCCTGGGGCCGATCGGCTCGCCGGGTGAAATCCAGCAAGTGCAGAACAGCGTGCGCCTGGCCAATCTCGGTTCGCCGAGCGTGGTCACCGCCGAGTAATACGTAGTACTTGATTGACGGTTCACTTGCGGTTTTGAGGGGTGAACCTGGTTGTTGGCTCGTTGAAGAACAAAAGCCCGGCAAGGGTACTGAGTGAACGACTGAACACGCGATGGCCCGTCAGAAGGTCATCTAGATTAGTTTTGCCTTCGGGCAGTTTCCATTAGCGATTTCGAGAGACGGATGAACATCACCACCTTTGCCAAACGCCTGTGCCTTCTAGTCCCGCTGCTCCTCTCGCCTGCCGCTTTCGCGGTCGAGATGATGCCGTCGCCGCCACAACTGGCCGCCAAAGCCTATGTGCTCATGGATGCCAGCAGCGGCAACGTGCTGGTCGAGAACAACGGTGACCAGCGTCTGCCACCAGCCAGCCTGACCAAGCTGATGACCGCGTACATCGCGACGCTGGAAATCCGTCGCGGCCAGATCGGCGAAAACGACCCGGTGACCGTCAGCGAAAACGCCTGGCGCACCGGCGGTTCGCGGATGTTCATCAAGGTCGGTTCGCAAGTGACCGTCAGCGACCTGCTGCACGGCATCATCATTCAGTCGGGTAACGACGCCAGTGTTGCGCTCTCCGAGCACATCGCCGGCAGCGAAGACGCTTTCGCCGACATGATGAACAAAACCGTGGCCGACCTGGGCATGACCAACAGCCACTTCATGAACCCGACCGGTCTGCCGAACCCTGAGCACTACTCGTCGGCTCACGACATGGCCGTGCTGGCTCGCGCGATCATCCACGAAGACCCGGCTCACTATGCGATCTACTCGCAGAAAGAGTTCTTCTGGAACGGCATCAAGCAACCTAACCGTAACCTGCTGCTGTGGCGCGACAAGACGGTCGACGGTCTGAAAACCGGCCACACCGATGAAGCCGGCTACTGCATGGTGTCTTCGGCCGTACGTGATGGCATGCGCCTGATCGCCGTGGTGTTCGGCACCAACAGCGAAGTGGCACGTGCGTCGGAAACCCAGAAGCTGCTGACCTACGGTTTCCGTTTCTTCGAAACCCAGACCTTCTATCAGAAAGGCGCCGAGCTGGCTCAGGCCCCTGTCTGGAAAGGCTCCACCAATCAAGTCAAGGCCGGCCTGGCTGAAGACCTGACCATGACCCTGCCAAAAGGCCAGCTGAAAAAGCTCGCTGCCAGCATGACCATGAACCCGCAACTGGTTGCGCCAATCGCCAAGGGCGACGTGATCGGTAAAGTCGAAGTCAAACTGGACGACAAGGTGGTGCACAGCGCTGACCTGATCGCTCTGGATGGCGTCGAAGAGGGTGGTATCTTCCGTCGCATGTGGGATAGCATCCGTCTATTCTTCTACGGCTTGTTCAACTGAATTAGTGTGCACCTGCATGGTCCCGCGCTCATCCGGCGCGGGGTCATGCCCGTCGCCACGGCTTACGCTTACGAGGCCGTTACGCCATGACCGATACTGAAGTAAAGGCGCCCAAGATCGAATTCCCCAACGTTGATTACCCGGTTAAGGTGATCAGCGATACCGGTGTTGGCAACAAAGACAGGATCATCGAGATCGTCAAGAAACACGCGACGATCAACCATGACCGTGTGGATGAACGCCAAAGCACCAACGGCAAATACACCACGATTCAATTGCACATCGTCGCCACCGACCAGGACCAGCTGTACAACATCAACAGCGAACTGCGGGCTACCGGCTTCGTGCACATGGTGCTGTGATGTCTGGCACGCTGGGCTTTCGCGAGCTCGGCCAGATGGCGTACGAGCCGGTCTGGCATGCCATGCAACGCTTCACCAACGAACGCGGCAGCGATGCCGCGGACGAAATCTGGCTGGTTGAGCACCCACCGGTGTTCACCCAGGGCCAGGCCGGCAAGGCCGAGCACTTGTTGCTGCCGGGGGATATTCCGGTGGTGCAGGTCGATCGCGGTGGTCAGGTGACTTATCACGGTCCCGGCCAGTTGGTCGCCTATCTGTTGCTCGATGTACGCAAGCTGGGTTTCGGCGTGCGTGACCTGGTCACCCGCATGGAACTCTGCCTGATCGAGCTGCTGGCCAGCTACGGCGTGACGGCTGCGGCCAAGCCGGATGCACCGGGTGTCTACGTCGATGGGGCGAAAATCGCTTCCCTGGGTCTGCGGATCCGCCACGGTTGTTCCTTTCATGGCCTGGCCCTGAACGTGGACATGAACCTGGAACCGTTTCGACGGATTAATCCCTGCGGCTACGCCGGGCTGGCGATGACCCAGCTGAGCGATCACGCAGGATCGATTGAATTTGCCGAGGTAAGTGCCCGGCTGCGCGCGCAGCTCGTCAAACACCTCGACTATGCTGAGCAGACGACCCTAACGGGCGGAATCGACTGATATGACTACTGATGCAGTGCAAACCATGATCCCGACGCTGGATGTCACCGAGCGTCCGGCCCCGCGTGCCAAGGTTGAAGCCGGCGTCAAGCTGCGCGGCGCCGAGAAGGTTGCACGCATCCCGGTAAAGATCATTCCTACCACCGAACTGCCGAAGAAACCTGACTGGATCCGCGTGCGCATCCCGGTTTCCCCGGAAGTCGACCGCATCAAGGCGTTGCTGCGCAAGCACAAGCTGCACAGTGTGTGCGAAGAAGCGTCCTGCCCGAACCTGGGCGAGTGCTTCTCCGGCGGCACCGCGACCTTCATGATCATGGGCGACATCTGCACCCGTCGCTGCCCGTTCTGCGACGTTGGCCACGGCCGTCCGAAACCACTGGACGTGAATGAGCCGGAAAGCCTGGCCATTGCCATCGCCGACCTGAAACTGAAATACGTAGTGATCACTTCGGTTGACCGCGACGACCTGCGTGACGGCGGTGCCCAGCACTTTGCCGACTGCATCCGCGAAATCCGCAAGCTGTCGCCGAACGTGCAGCTCGAAACCCTGGTCCCGGATTACCGTGGGCGCATGGACGTGGCGCTGGAAATCACCGCCGCCGAGCCACCGGATGTGTTCAACCACAACCTGGAAACCGTGCCGCGCCTGTACAAGGCTGCGCGTCCGGGTTCGGACTACCAGTGGTCGCTGACCTTGCTGCAACGCTTCAAGCAGATGATGCCGCACATTCCGACCAAGTCCGGCCTGATGCTGGGTCTGGGCGAGACCGACGAAGAAGTCATCGAAGTCATGAAGCGCATGCGCGAGCACGATATCGACATGCTGACCCTCGGCCAGTACCTGCAACCGTCCCGCAGCCACTTGCCGGTGCAACGTTTCGTGCACCCGGACACCTTCGCCTGGTTCGCCGAGGAAGGTTACAAGATGGGCTTCAAGAACGTCGCTTCCGGTCCGTTGGTACGTTCCTCGTACCACGCCGACGAGCAGGCGAAGCTGGTAAAAGCTGAACTGATCTCGTCGTTGTAACAATACGCCCGCAAGGCTTTTCAGCCTTGCGGGCATTTTTTTGCCGTGCCTACGGCAACTACAGTCTTTTCCTGCACGCTGTGGGGCGACTGTCCCTCTTCTGTTTATTCCCGTTCCTGACTACTGTGTGCAGAAGCTTTCGCGCAGGGAGATTCATGGATGACCGTTCGACCGACCCACACTCTTTTTCCCCACAAACCCGTTCCGGCCTTGCCCTCGCAAGGGCTGATCGGCGTCATTGCGCCCGCAGGCCCCGCTGCACTGGACACCGATAAGGCCATCAGCTGGATGCGCGCGCGCGGTTACGCGTTGCGGATTTTCCCCGGTGTGTATGAGCAGGACGGCTACCTGGCCGGCAGCGACGATGTGCGGCTCAATGACCTGCACGCCGCGTTCGCGGACAGCGAGGTCGATGCGATCATTTGCCTGCGCGGTGGTTACGGCACGCCGCGTTTGCTCGATCGCATTGATTTCGAACTATTGCAGAACAACGCCAAGCCGTTCATCGGCTACAGCGACATCACCGCGCTGCACATGGCAATCAGCCGTTATGCCGGGTTCGTGACTTTTCATGGCCCGCTGCTCAACGCTGATTTGTTGGGGGACAAGCAAAAACCTACCGAGTCCTCGTTTTTCAACATGCTCAGGGGGCAGGTGAAGGCCGGCAGTGTGTTGACGCACCCGGTGGCTTACCCGTTGACCACAATCGAGCCAGGTATCGCTCACGGGCGCTTGCTGGGCGGTAATCTGTCGATGATTGCCGCGACCATGGGCACGCCTTATGAAATCGAGGCCGAGGGCGTCATTCTGTTTATCGAGGACATCAACGAGCCGTTGTATCGCATTGACCGGCTGCTGACTCATCTGCGGCTCGCAGGCACGCTGGGCAAGTTGCGCGGCGTTCTGGTGGGGGATGTGGCGGGGGTCGATTCGATTGCGCTGGAGCGGTTGCTCAAGCAGACGTTCGAGCCGTTGCGGATTCCGGTGTTGTCGGGGTGGCGCAGCGGGCATTGCGATCCGAACCTGACGCTGCCGATGGGGGCACTGGTCCGGTTGGATGCGGGTAATAAGGAATTGGTGTTGGAGCAGGATGTAGTCATCAAGCGATAGTTTTACAGCGCCTGATAGTCAGTCTTCGCGGGCAAGTCGGATCGCCGCACCGCTCGCTCCTACAGGTGTTACATGTTTCCTGTAGGAGCGAGGCTTGCCCGCGAAGCTTTTAGCGGTTACGCAAGCCTTCGAGCAGCTTATGCGTCGGATACCCGTCCGCCGGCCAGCCAAACGACTGCTGGGCGCTGCGGATCGCTTTGCGGGTGTTGGCGCCGATGATGCCGTCGGCGGTGCCCGCTTCGTATTTCTGCGCGCTCAACAAGTTTTGCAGCTCGATCCGTTCGGTACGGCTCAGCGGCAAATCATCCTTGGGCCAGGTGCCATTGATGAACCCCGCGCCGTTGAAGCGCTCGGACAACAAACTGACGGCCAGCGCATAGGACGACGAGTTGTTGTACTTGAGGATCGCACGGAAGTTGTCGAGCACCAGGAATGCCGGGCCACGATAGCCCGCCGGCAGCAGCAGGGCCGCGGACAGGTGTTCCGAGCCGGCCGGAACCTGGCCGCCGTTCGGCAGCGTGACGCCCAATTGCTGCCATTCGGCGACGCTCTTGCGGATCGAGCCATCGGCCAGCACGTAGTTGAAGCTGCCCGGCAGCTGCACTTCAAAGCCCCATGGCTGGCCTTTCTGCCAGCCAGAGCTTTGCAGGTAGTGCGCGGTCGACGCCAGGGCGTCGGCGGAGCTGCCCCAGATGTCGCGACGGCCGTCGCCATCAAAGTCCACGGCGTGGGTGTTGTAGGTGGTCGGGATGAACTGGGTCTGGCCCATGGCGCCGGCCCAGGAGCCGAGCATTTTCTCTGGCGCGATGTCGCCCTGTTGCAGGATCTGCAGGGCCGCGATCAATTGCGCGTGGGCGAAACCAGGGCGCCGGCCTTCGTAGGCCAGCGTCGCCAGGGAGTTGATCACCGACTTGCTGCCCTGAAACTGGCCGAAGTTACTTTCCATGCCCCACACCGCGACCAGTGCCTGACGATCGACGCCGTAGCGTTGTTCGATGCTTTGCAGGATGTCGGCGTACTGGCTGACCAGTGCCTGACCTTTGCGCACGCGCAGCGGCGACAGGGCGCCATCGAGGTATTCCCACACCGGGCGGGAAAACTCCGGTTGGCTGCGGTCGGCACGGATCACGCTGGTGTCCAGGCTGACATTGGCGAAGGCGCGGTCGAACAGGTCGGCGCGGATGCCGGCGGCCAGCGCATCCTTGCGGAAACCCGCCTGCCATTCGGCAAAGGTCTGGGTCGGCTGGATGTCGAGATTTTCACCGGTCGGCACCACGGGCGGGATCACCGCAGGGGCTGTCGCGACGGGAAGGGTCTGAAGCGGTTGGGCGTCGGCGGCGGTCGGTTTTTCCGCGCAGGCGACAAGCAGAACGAGGCTGGAGGCAGCAATCAATTGGCGCAAATGCCAACGACGGGAAATACAAAGGGGCATGCACGGGTCCAGGGAATACGGATCAGGTGCAGACCTTAACATGTTGAGCGATGGCTTGCCTTTCAGGCCGCCAGAAAGTAAGAAGCCTCCCAGTTGTCAGACTGGAAGGCTTCGCGGCGGTAGCTGCCTTTGCCCTTGCCGGCTCGTTCCTGACGGCTGCGGAACAGTGGCTGGGCGATGATGGATTTTGCCTTGTTGGGGCCATGTTTAGATGGCTTTTTGCTCATGATCGGATCTCTCGATTGGGTGGGGTTTTGCGGGGGAAATAATCTGCCGAAGTTGGGGTTCTGTCTAGACCCCACATTGCGTAGGACCTTTCGGACGTCTTCGCGGGCAAGCCTCGCTCCTACAGGTTTAGCATCGGATCTGTAGGAGCGAGGCTTGCCCGCGAATGGCCGTGATGCGGTCGAACGCCTTACTCGGCAGGCAATGTCAGCCGCTGTCCGGCCATCAACAACGACAACCGACTCAAACTCATCCACGGCGAACCCGCCGCCTGACCTTTGATCTGTGCGTCGATGCGCTGTGCTTCCAACAACAACTGTGCCCAGCGTTGCGCCGAGTAACGTTGCAAGGCTTTGCTCATCAGCGGTTTGCGTTTGTCCCAGACCGGCGGTCGGGCAGAGCTGAAGGCTTTGTCCAGCGGCACGCCCTGGCTGTATTGCAGCGAGAGGTTGGCCAGCAAGCGCAGTTCCCGGGCCAGCGCCCAGAGAATCACCGGCGGTTCGACGCCTTCACCGCGCAGCCCTTCGAGCATGCGCAGGGCGTGAGCGGCTTCGCCGTTGAGAATCGCGTCGGTCAGGCCAAAGACATCGAAGCGCGCGCTGTCTGCCACCGCGGCTTGCACGGTTTCGACGGTAATCTGCCCGCCTTCAGCCATCAGCTTGAGCTTTTCGATCTCTTGCGCGGCCGCCAGCAAGTTGCCCTCGACTCGCGCGGCGATCAGTTCCACGGCGTCCTGGCTGGCGGACAGGCCTGCCTGGGACAAGCGCTGCCGGATCCAGCCCGGCAACTGGCTGGCGTCCACCGGCCAGATTTGCACGAACTGAGTGTGCTGACCTTCGACCAGCGCCTTGCCCCACTTGGTTTTCTGCGCGCTGCCGTCGAGCTTCGGCAGGCTGATCAGCAACACGGTGTCTTCGGCCGGTCGCGAGCAGTACTCGATGAATGCGGCTGCACCTTTGTCACCGGGTTTGCCGGATGGCAGACGCAGTTCCAGCAGGCGTTTTTCAGCGAACAACGACATGCTTGCGCCGGCTTGCAGCAGCGTTCCCCAGTCGAAACTGGCTTCGGCGGCGAACACCTGGCGTTCATCGAAGCCCTGTTGACGGGCGGCTGCGCGAATGGCGTCGGCGGCTTCCTGACACAGCAGCGGATCGTCGCCACTGATGATGTAGACCGGCGCGAGCGTACCTTGCAGGTGTTTGGCGAGTTGGGCGGGGGCGAGTTTCATAGGCGAGGGCAAACGGGGCGCCTGAGCGCCCCGTAAGTCTTACTGCTGCGGGATTTCGACAGGCGACTGACGCGGCGTTTCCGCTTCAGCCTTTTGCGCTGCTTCCAGTGCCGCGGCTTCAGCCTTGGCCCTGGCTTCGGCGGTTTCTTGCAACTGATCCAGCTGAGATGGCGTGAGCTGTTGCATGCGGATCATCATGCGTTGAACCATTTCACGACGCGTGTCCCTGCGGGCATCGGCGGCTTCCTGGTCGGAACCCACCAGGTTGTTGCCGTCGTGAATGAAGACTCGCTGAGTTTCAATCTTGTCGCTCACCAGCAGCAGGTCGTTCCGACCCAGGATGACGTAGTCGAGCACGGTATTCAGCTCATACTCGCCAGTACGGCCGGCGCCTGCGTAGCTGAGAATGCGCTGGGTTTCTTTTTCGTCGGCCAGCACCAGTTTGTAAGGTGCGCCGCTGTGGACATTGATGCCGCTGTTTTCCATCACCTGACGCATGAGCGTCACGGTTTCACCGTAGGAATTGCGCGCGCTCAGGTCGATTTCCTTGATCGCCATTTCATAGGTGCCGGTGCCGCGCAGCTGGAAACCGCAGGCGCTCAACAGGACCGCGAGGCCCATCACCAGCAAATTGCGTTTGATCATCTTGTTGCTCCCCTTGAAACCATGTGGGCCGATCATGCGGCCCGAAAGGTTTTACTCGGCGCCAGGCTCACCTGGCGCCTGATCCAATTAGCTGGCGACGATATTGACCAGTTTCCCGGGCACTACGATCACTTTACGAATAGTCAGGCCATCGACAAAACGCAGCACGTTTTCGTTGATGCGGGCAGCGGCTTCGATCTCTTCACGAGTCGCGCTGGCCGGCATTTCGATCTGGCCGCGCAGCTTGCCGTTGACCTGGATAACCAGTGTCAGGCTGTCCTGCACCAGTGCGCTGTCGTCCAGCACTGGCCAACCGGCGTCGATCACCGGATCGGCGTGACCCAGGCGATGCCACAGCTCATGGCTGATGTGCGGGGTGATCGGAGCCAGCAACAGCGTCACGGTTTCCAGACCTTCGTGAACCAGCGCGCGATCCTGTTCGGTCGCTTGCGGGGCTTTTTCCAACACGTTCATCAGCGTCATCACCTGGGCGATGGCGGTGTTGAATTTGTGGTTCTGGCCAACGTCGTGGCTGGCCTGTTTGATGGCCTGGTGGATCGAACGGCGAATGACTTTCTGCTCGTCGTTCAGGCTGGCGATGTCCAGTTTGCCCGGCAGACCCTGAGTCACGTGGGCCTGAGCCAGACGCCAGACGCGCTTGAGGAAGCGGTGCGAACCTTCTACACCGGAGTCGGACCATTCCGCGCTCATGTCAGGCGGCGAGGCGAACATCATGAACAGGCGGCAGGTGTCTGCGCCGAACTGGTCAATCATCGACTGAGGGTCAACGCCATTGTTCTTCGACTTGGCCATCTTCTCGGTGCCGCCGATTTCCACCGGCAGGCCGTCGGCGATCAACTTGGCGCTGATGACCTTGGCCTTGCTGTCGCGTTCGAGTTCGACGTCCGCCGGGTTGAACCAGGTGTAAGCACCATTGGCTTCGCGACGATAGTAAGTCTCGGCGATCACCATGCCCTGGGTCAGCAGGTTCTTGAACGGCTCGTTGGAGCTCACCAGGCCTTCGTCGCGCATCAGCTTGTGGAAGAAGCGCGCGTAGAGCAGGTGAAGAATCGCGTGTTCGATACCGCCGATGTACTGATCCACCGGCAGCCAATGGTCGGCTGCGGATTTCTCCACCAGGCCGCCTTCATAGTGCGGCGAGGCGTAACGGGCGTAGTACCACGAGGACTCGACGAAGGTGTCCATGGTGTCGGTTTCACGCTTGGCCGGTGCGCCGCATTTCGGGCAAGTGCACTCGTAGAACTCGGGCATGCGGGCCAATGGCGAACCGGCGCCGTCCGGCACCACGTCTTCCGGCAGTACGACAGGCAGCTGGTCTTCCGGGACCGGCACGTCACCGCAGGTGCCGCAGTGGATGATCGGGATCGGGCAGCCCCAGTAACGCTGACGGCTGATGCCCCAGTCGCGCAGGCGGAACTGGGTGCGCGAGGCGCCGAGGTTTTTCTTGATCAGCGCGACTTCGATGGCGTCGAAA
Source organism: Pseudomonas sp. BF-B-15 (assembly GCF_019946675.1). NCBI lineage: Bacteria > Pseudomonadati > Pseudomonadota > Gammaproteobacteria > Pseudomonadales > Pseudomonadaceae > Pseudomonas > Pseudomonas sp. BF-B-15. The sequence continues at coordinate 56,686 of NZ_JAGYFZ010000017.1, read as the reverse complement.
GCGCCTGCGAAGTCGAGGCCGTCAAATTCGCCGGAGTTGATCAGCGTGCCGTGTTCGCCGTAGGCGTCTTGCCACGGCGCCGGATTGGTGTCGCCTGAACTGGTGCGCACCACCGATTTGACCGGCAGGTTGTACTTGTGGGCGAACTCGAAATCACGCTCGTCGTGCGCTGGAACCGCCATGACGGCGCCGTCGCCGTAGTGCATCAGCACATAGTTGGCGACCCACACTGGCAGTTTCTCGCCGGTCAGCGGGTGCTCGACGAACAGGCCGGTCGGCAGGCCTTTTTTCTCTTGGGTGGCGACGTCGGCTTCAGCGACGCTGCCGCCCTTGCATTCAGCGATGAACGCTTGCAGCTCGGGATTGTTCTGTGCGGCCAGGGTGGCCAGGTGGTGTTCGGCGGCCACGGCGACGTAGGTCGCGCCCATCAGGGTGTCCGGACGGGTGGTGAAGACTTTCAGCGCGCCCGCTTCGCCGATGGAATCGACGTTGTACGGGAACTGTACTTCCATGCCGCGGGACTTGCCGATCCAGTTGCGCTGCATGGTCTTGACCTGTTCAGGCCAGCCCGGCAGATCGTCGAGACTCTCCAGCAGTTCATCCGCGTACGCGGTGATCTTGAAGTAGTACATCGGGATTTCGCGTTTTTCGATCAGCGCGCCGGAACGCCAGCCGCGACCGTCGATCACTTGCTCGTTGGCCAGGACGGTCTGGTCGACCGGGTCCCAGTTCACGGTGCCGCTCTTTTTGTAGATCACGCCTTTTTCGAACAGGCGAGTGAACAGCCATTGTTCCCAGCGGTAGTAATCGGGCTTGCAGGTGGTCACTTCACGCGACCAGTCCACCGCCAGGCCCAGGCTGCGCAGCTGGGATTTCATGTAGGCGATGTTTTCGTAGGTCCACTTGGCGGGCGCTACGTTGTTCTTCATCGCGGCGTTTTCCGCCGGCATGCCGAAGGCGTCCCAACCCATGGGTTGCAGGACGTTCTTGCCTTGCATGCGCTGGTAGCGGGAGATCACGTCGCCGATGGTGTAGTTGCGCACATGCCCCATGTGTAGCTTGCCGCTGGGGTAAGGGAACATCGACAGGCAATAGAACGTCTCCTTGCCTGGCTGTTCACTGACTTCAAAGGACTTTTGCTCGTCCCAGAACGACTGGGCGGCGGCTTCGATTTCACGGGGCTGATATTGTTCGTGCATGGCTACTTTTGAACTGAATAGGGGTGGCCTAATCCTCTTCAATGCGACGCTGGACGGTGATCACGCCAAATCGGCGTTTCGGTGCCCAGACGAGCTGGAAGTGGAGTTACAGGAAGCGCCGTAGCATACATGACCGCACTCTACCGAGGGAAACCCTGATTACTGCCGCGCGTCTCGCAGAAATGGCTGCGAGGGCCGTTGGTCGCGGCGTTCAGCCGGTTTGTTCATGGAAGCTAAGCTCTAAATGGGGAGTGAGTCTTATCTTCAATGAGGTGAGGGATGGTTGAGTCACAGCAAAAAGTTACAAAACCAGAGTTGTACGAAAGACTGATCGATCGTCTGGGGTTGGCCTTGGACGCGGCAAAAACCGCTGGCCGGTTGCGCGATGAACGTCCCCAGGAGCTGGAACTGCGTGGCCTGAGCCCCGCAGAGTTTGCACTGGTCAAGGCGTATCTGGACCGCAGTGAACGTGAAACACACGGATGCTTGTCAGAAGCAGTGAAGCAACTCGACGCACCACGTTCGGCCAAGATCATCTGGCTCAAGGACAAGGCACCCGGCAAAGACGCGGTAAAGGTCCGGTCTCTGCAATTCAAGTAAGGGCACTTGAACCCATGGCGTTTGGTTTTTTAAAGCTTAGTCCTTTCGCATTTGTTGTCGCTTTGCGTCAACCCACTTAGGCTTCGGGCATCTTCAGGAGATGCTCGATGCCTTTTCGTTACTTCGTTAAACACCTTCTCATGCCGCCCGGCATTTTGTTGCTGTTGCTGGTGCTTGCCTGGTGGTTTCGCCGCTCAAGACCGCGCCTTGCCGGTGTGTGCTTTGCGCTGGGGGCGGGCGGCTTCTGGCTGATGAGCCTGCCGGTGGCTGTGCAATGGGGCGCCAAAGCGCTGGAGCGCGAGCCGCCGCTGGCTCGCGAGGAGTGGGCAACCCTGGCTCAGCGCGCCGACGCGATCATCGTGCTCGGTGCGGGGCGCGAACGTGGCGACCTGGCCTGGGGCGCCGACCAGCCGACCGGTGTCGCGCTGGAGCGTGAACGCTATGCGGCGCGGCTGGCGAAGGCGTCGGGCTTGCCGATCCTGACCAGCGGCGGATTGCATTACGGGACACCGCCGAGCGAAGCCAGGTTGATGGCCGATTCGTTGCGCGATGATTTCGGCGTGACCGTGCGCTGGCAGGAAGAGCGCAGCCGCACCACGTGGGAGAACGCTCAATTCAGTGCTGAAGTGTTGTTGCCGGAAGGGGTCAAGCGCGTGGTCGTTGTCACCCAGGCCTGGCACATGTCGCGAGCGGTCTGGAGTTTTCAGAAGGCGGGTTTTGAGGTGGTGGCGGCACCGATGGGGTTTCTCGGGGTGGATAATGCCCGGCCGTTGGCGGGCTGGATCCCGGAATTCAAGTCGGTGTGGCAAAGCGGGATGTTGTTGAATGAGGCGGCGGGGCAGATCGGGTATTCGTTGTTTTACCGCTAAAAATCAAAAGATCGCAGCCTGCGGCAGCTCCTACAGGGTGTACACAATCCCATGTAGGAGCTGCCGCAGGCTGCGATCTCTTTGCAGGCTCCGCGATTAAACGGTTTTCGCCATCCGGTTCGCGACCAGCGCCCAGCCGAACAACAGCACGCACACGATGATCAGCGGCCACGAACGCCATTCAAGATACGGCGTCAGGTTGTGCATTGGCACCACTTCGCCATACAGAATGCCGCGTTCGAACTGTGGGATCTGGACAGTGATTTGCCCAAACGGGTTGATCAGGCCGGTGACGCCGTTGTTGGTGGCGCGGATCATCCAGCGACCGGCTTCCAGCGCGCGCATCTGCGCCATCTGCAAGTGTTGCAGCGGGCCGATGGAAGTGCCGAACCAGGTGTCGTTGCTGATGGTCAGCAACAGATCGCTGCGAGCGGCAAGGCTGGCGGCGAATTCCGGATAAACCACCTCGTAGCAGATGAACGGCGCAATCTGATAACCCTTGGCTTGCAGCATCGCCTGATCGGCGGGGCCGCGGGCAAAGTCCGACATCGGCAAATCGAAGAAGGCGATCAGCCCGCGCAGCACTTCCTGCAACGGTACGTACTCGCCGAACGGCACCAGTTTCTGCTTGAGGTACGTGCCATCGCCTTCACCCACTACGGTAATGCCGTTGTAGAAGCGCTTCTGGTGGTGAACCTCTTCACGGATCGGTACGCCGGTAATCAGCGCGCTCTTACGTTCTGCGGCGAAGTTTCCCATCATGTTCAGGTAGCCCTGGGCGGACTCCTTGAGCACCGGGACGGCGGTTTCCGGCCAGATCAGCAGGTCGACCGGCTTGGAGCTGAAGCTCATGTCGCGGTACAGCGCCAGTTGCGCATTGAGCTGCGCCGGGTCCCACTTCATGCTTTGTTCGATATTGCCTTGAATCGCCGCGACGCTCAGCGGCTCGCCGGCCGGGGTGGTCCAGGCATGGCCCTTGAGTGCGATGCCGGCGACCCAAGGGCCGAGCAACAGCAATACGCCAGCGGCGATGAAGCCTTTACGACCCGCTTTCACCAGGCGCAAGGCGTTGTAGATCAGTGCGGCGGTCAGGGCCAGGGTAAAGGAAATCAGCCACATCCCGCCCACGGGTGCGAGCCCGGCCAACGGGCCGTCGAGCTGGCTGTAACCGGAGTAGAGCCACGGGAAACCGGTCAGGAACCAGCCACGAAACGCTTCCTGGCCGACCCACAACGCCGCAAACGCCAGGGCATCGGCCAGCGGCGCCTCGTTGCGTCGCAGCCAGCGCGCCCAGATCCAGGCGGGCAGGGCGAAAAACCAGGCAATCGCTGCAGTGAAGAGCAGCATCAGGAACCCGGCCAGCAGCACGGAAGCGCCACCGAAGTTGTGAATGCTGTAGTAGATCCAGCTGGTGCCCGCGCCAAACAGGCCAAAACCGAAACACCAGCCACGGCCAAGGGCCTGACGTGGGTTCAGTTCGCGCAAACCGGCATAAAAGAACCCGACCGCCAGCAGTGCCAGCGGCCAGATATCGAACGGCGCCAGGGCCAGGGTGGTGAGTGCACCGGCCGCCACGGCCAGCAGGTTACCGGGCCAGCCGGGGCGGGTTACGCGGAGCATGTCAGTCCTTAACGGGCAATTGGAGTCAGGCGCAAGAGGTGGATTCGACGGCTGTCCGCATTGAGGATACGGAAGCGGTAAGGGCCGATTTCAGTGATTTCATTGCGTTTTGGCAAGTGCCCGAACGCGCTCATCACCAGGCCGCCAACGGTGTCGAATTCGTCGTCGGAGAACTCGCTGTCGAAGAATTCGTTGAAGTTCTCGATCGGCGTCAGGGCCTTGACCAGGAAATCACCGCTGGGCAGCGGCTTGATGTAGCTGTCTTCCTCGACGTCATGCTCGTCTTCGATGTCGCCGACGATCTGTTCCAGCACGTCTTCGATGGTCACCAGACCCGCCACGCCGCCGTATTCGTCGATGACGATGGCCATGTGGTTGTGGTTGGCGCGGAATTCGCGCAGCAGCACGTTCAGGCGCTTGGACTCGGGCACGAAGGTGGCCGGGCGCAGCAGGTCCTTGATGTTGAAGCTGTCGCCGTTCTCCCTGAGGATCAACGGCAGCAAGTCCTTGGCCAGCAACACGCCCATCACGTCATCGTGGCTTTCGCCGATGACCGGGTAGCGGGAGTGGGCCGAGTCGACCACGGCGGGCAAAAACTCGCGGGGTGTCTGGGTCGCCTTGATGCTGATCATCTGCGAACGCGGGACCATGATGTCCCGTACTTGCAGGTCTGCAACCTGGATGGCGCCTTCGACGATGGCCAGCGCTTCGCTGTCCAGCAACTTGTTTTGATGTGCATCGCGCAGGAGCTCCAGCAGCTCCTGACGGTTCTTCGGCTCGTGGGCAAAAGCCTGGGTGAGCTTACCCAGCCATGACTTCTGCCCGTTGCTCGATCGATCTTCGCTCATAGCGATTACTCTGAATCCTTTGTTGTAACGATAGGGGATGTTTCTGTTTCGTCGTCCGCGTACGGGTCGGGGTAGCCCAACTCAGCAAGCAACGTTCGTTCCAGTGCTTCCATTTCTTCGGCTTCGTCGTCATCTATATGGTCGTAACCCAGCAGATGCAAGCAGCCGTGAATGACCAGATGTGCCCAGTGGGCCTTGGGTTCCTTGCCTTGTTCGGCGGCTTCGCGCTCGACCACCGCCACGCAGATCACCAGATCGCCCAGCAGCGGGATGTCGAGAAACTCGTCAGGCACATCGGCAGGAAACGACAGCACGTTGGTGGCGTAGTCCTTTTGCCGCCAGGTGTGATTCAGCTCGCGCCCCTCCGCTTCGTCGACCAGGCGAATGGTCATTTCGGAGTCGGCGGTGCGCTGGCGCAGGGCCAGTTCACACCATTGGCGGAACTCGGCTTCACTTGGCGCAGATGCTTCGGTGGCCAGTTGCAGATCAAGCTCAAGCATCGCGGCGGCTGTCCTTTGGTGTTTCGTCTGCCCCGCGATTCTCGAAGCGCTCGTAGGCTTCGACGATCCGCTGCACCAGTGGATGGCGCACGACGTCCTTGGGCATGAAATGGGTGAAGCTGATGCCCGGCACGTCTTTCAGCACTTCGATCACGTGGTGCAGCCCGGACTTGGTGCCTTTCGGCAGGTCGACCTGGGTGATGTCACCGGTGATGACCGCTGTGGAACCGAAGCCGATCCGGGTCAGGAACATCTTCATCTGCTCGACGGTGGTGTTCTGGCTTTCGTCGAGGATGATGAAGCTGTTGTTCAGCGTGCGACCGCGCATGTAGGCCAGCGGCGCGACTTCGATCACCTGGCGCTCGATCAGCTTGGCGACGTATTCGAAGCCGAGCATTTCGTAGAGTGCGTCGTAGAGCGGACGCAGGTACGGGTCGATCTTCTGCGACAGGTCGCCGGGCAGGAAGCCGAGTTTTTCGCCCGCTTCAACCGCCGGGCGCACCAGCAGGATGCGGCGGATCTGCTCGCGTTCCAGCGCATCTACCGCGCAGGCAACGGCCAGGTAGGTCTTGCCGGTACCGGCCGGACCGATGCCGAAGTTGATGTCGTTGCCGAGGATTTCCTTCACGTAGCGCAGCTGATTCAAGCCGCGAGGGCGAATCATGCCTTTTTTGGTGCGCAGGGCCACGGAGGGTTCGGACGGCGAAACGTTGTCCAGTTCTTCGACGGCCGATTCCTGCAGGAACAGGTGAACCATGTCCGGCGACAGCTCGGTACCCTTGGTTTCCCGGTACAGGCGGCGCAGGAGATTTTCCGCGGAGGTGGTGTGTTTGGGGTCGCCGATCAGCTCGAACTGATTTCCGCGGTTGCGGATTTCGATGGTCAGGCGTTGCTCGATCAAGCGCAGGTGCTCGTCGAACATCCCGCACAGATTGGCAAAGCGGCGAGCCTCAAAGGGCTCGAGGATAAAACGATGTGGTTCTATGGGTGCGTTCAAGGTCGTATTTAGCCGCCCTGGGGCAATTAAGATGAAATCAAGGATAACGCCAGTGGCCTGGGTGCGAAAGCTCTTAAATAATCCAGTGCCAAACACCGTCCCCTGTAGGAGCAAGGCTTGCCCGCGAAGAACGATAACGCGGTCCGTATGACAGATCTCGGTGCGGCCTTCGCGGGCAAGTCGGATCGCCGCACCGCTCGCTCCTACAGGTTTTGTGGTGTCATTGAATTAGAGAGCCGCGCAGCGAGTGCGGTTGTGCCGCATCGATATGCACGTCGGCAAACTGACCTATCAGGGTTGGATTGTCGCAGCGGAAGTTGACGATCCGGTTATTCTCGGTCCGGCCCTGCAGCTCGCCAGGGTCTTTTTTCGAGTAATCGGTCACCAGGATCCGCTGGACCGAACCGACCATTTGTCGGCTGATCTCGAAACCTTGCTGGTTCAGGCGATGTTGCAAGGCGTTCAGGCGTTCTTTTTTCAGTTCTTCCGGCGTTTCGTCGGCCAGATCGGCCGCCGGCGTGCCTGGGCGCTGGCTATAGACGAACGAATAGGAGAAGTCGAAACCGACGTCTTCGATCAGCTTCATGGTCTGTTCGAAGTCTTTTTCGGTCTCGCCCGGGAAGCCGACGATGAAGTCCGAGCTGATGCAGATCCCCGGAACGGCGGCGCGCAGCTTGCGCAGTTTGGATTTGTATTCCAGTGCCGTGTGGTTGCGCTTCATCGCCGACAGAATGCGGTCCGAACCCGACTGCACTGGCAAGTGCAGGTGTTTCACCAGTTCCGGTACCTCGGCGTGGGCCTGGATCAGGCTGTCGGAGAACTCCAGCGGGTGGGAGGTGGTGTAGCGAATCCGGTCGATGCCATCGACAGCGGCGACCACGCGGATCAGTTCGGCGAGGTCCGCCAGGCGACCATCGTGAGTGGTCCCGCGATAGCCGTTGACGTTCTGGCCCAGCAACGTCACTTCACGCACGCCGTTCTCGGCGAGGTGGATGATCTCGGCAATCACGTCATCGAACGGGCGGCTGACTTCTTCGCCGCGGGTGTAGGGCACCACGCAGAATGTGCAGTACTTGCTGCAACCTTCCATCACCGACACATAAGCGCTCGGGCCATCGATGCGCGGCTCGGGCAGGTGGTCGAATTTTTCGATTTCCGGGAACGAGACGTCGACTTGCGGCAGCTTGGTAGCGCGGGCGGCGTCGATCATTTCCGGCAGACGGTGCAGGGTTTGCGGGCCGAACACCACGTCGACGTACGGTGCGCGATCGCGGATGGCGGCGCCTTCCTGGCTGGCGACGCAACCGCCGACGGCGATCACCATCTCCGGGTTCGCCAGTTTCAGTTCGCGCCAGCGGCCGAGCTGGGAATACACCCGGTCCTGGGCGCGTTCACGGATCGAGCAGGTGTTGAGCAGGATCACGTCGGCGTCTTCAGCGCGAGCGGTGACTTCCAGGGCCTGATGTTCACCCAGCAGATCAACCATGCGCGAGCTGTCGTACTCGTTCATCTGGCAACCGTGGGTTTCGATGTAAAGCTTCTTGGCCATGGATACAGTCATCACGTGATTCAAAGAACCGCGCATTATAGGGAACATGTCCCAAGGTTCCTACCGTTGCGCGTCCGGTGGCTATGCTATAGTTCGCGCCCTCATTTTTATCCCCCGATGTGTTGCTCGCCCACCATGACCAAACGTGAAGCTCCAATCTACAAGGTGATTTTCCTCAATCAGGGCCAGGTGTACGAAATGTACGCCAAGCAGATCTATCAAAGTGATCTGTGGGGCTTCCTGGAAGTGGAAGAGTTCGTCTTTGGCGAGCGCACGCAAGTGGTCGTCGACCCGAGCGAAGAGAAGCTCAAGGCTCAGTTCGAGGGCGTGGTGCGCAGTTTTGTGCCGATGCATTCGATCGTGCGCATCGACGAAGTCGAGCGTCTGGGCACCCCGAAAATCAGCGAAGCCCGTGGCGCGGTCGGCAATGTGATGCCGTTTCCGATGCCGATGCCTGAGAAGTAAGGCTCAAGACCGGGTCGCGCCCTTCGCGGGCAAGCCTCGCTCCTACAGGTTATGTGTGCACATAAGACCTGTAGGAGCGAGGCTTGCCCGCGAAGGGGCCAGAAAGATCGAGGCAGAAATCAGGGAAGAGGCGAAAACGGCGTACGCCCATCGGCGCTTTGCAATTCCATCAGGTACTTGCGGAAGATCTGCCCAAGCACCTGAGTCGCCACTTCAAGCTCTTCACGCGGCATCTTCTCGGCGACTTCATCCGCCGTATCCAGCGCTTCTTCCGCACCATTGACCGCCGCCATTTTCAGCACGATGTATGCCTGAACGTTATTGGCCGGTACACCTTCGCCGTGGAAGAACATGGTGCCGAGTTTGAATTGCGCCTGGGCATGGCCTTGCAGCGAGGCCTTTTCGAAGTAATCCAGGGCTTTCTTGAGATCGCGCGGGGTGTTTTTGCCGTCGTAGTAGAACTCACCCAACTCGTATTGCGCTTGCGCATCCCCTTCATCCGACGCTTTCTGACAGGCGGCGAGCGCCTGTGCCAGGTCTTGCGGCTGGGTATTGAGGGTGCAGCGACCCATCGCTGGGATTAACAACGAGTTGCCGCCTGCTTGTGCGAGCGCGAGCAGGGGCTGAAGGAGCAACAGGCAGCCCATTGCAAGGGCGCGGCCGGTGCGGTTCATGGGAATCGACTTACCTCTGAAGGGCGCGCGGACCCAACGAGGGGATCCAATAAGCGCGCATTATGAAATAAGCAGGGCCAACCTTACAAAGTCTTTACTCGTTTTTCTGCTGCACGGGGAATATATCGCCCACTTTACGGGGGATTATTGGCAGGTGAGTAGGAAAAGAGGCGGGAATGTAGGTGAAAGCTGACGCTGGCAATCGCCAACGTCAGCGGTACAACGTTATTTCAATGCAGCGAAGGCGCGCTCGGCGGCATCCAGGGTCAGTTTCAACTCGGCTTCGCCATGGGCGATCGAGGTGAAGCCGGCTTCGAATGCACTTGGCGCCAGGTACACGCCACCTTCGAGCATCAGGTGGAAGAAGCGGCCGAACAGCTTCGCGTCGCTGGCCATCACGTCATCGAAGGTGACGATGTCGTCGGCGCCGCTGAAGTACAAGCCGAACATGCCACCGGCCTGGGTGGTCACGAACGGAATGCCGGCGGCGTCGGCGCGCTGTTGCAGGCCATCGAGCAGGCGGCTGGTGTAGTCGCTCAGTTCGGCGTGGAAGCCTGGGCGGCTGATCAGGCGCAAGGTCGTCAGACCGGCCGCCATTGCCAGCGGGTTACCCGACAAGGTGCCAGCCTGGTACACCGGGCCCAGTGGCGCGATGTGCGACATGATTGCGCGTTTGCCGCCGAAGCAGCCAACCGGCATGCCACCACCGATGATCTTGCCGAACGTGGTCAGGTCTGGCGTAACGCCGTAATGCGCTTGAGCGCCGCCGAGGGCAACGCGGAAACCGGTCATCACTTCGTCGAAAATCAGCACCACGCCGTGCTTGTCGCACAGGGTTCGCAGGCCTTCGAGGAAGCCCGGTGCCGGCGGTACGCAGTTCATGTTGCCGGCCACCGGCTCGACGATGATGCAGGCCACGTCCTGGCCCACTTCAGCGAGCATGGTTTCCACTGCGTCGATGTCGTTGAACGGCAGGGTCAGGGTGTGTTTGGCGAAGGCCGCCGGTACACCGGCCGAGCTCGGCACACCTTGGGTCAGGGCGCCGGAACCTGCTTTAACCAGCAGGCTGTCGGAGTGGCCGTGGTAGCAGCCTTCGAACTTGATGATGCTGTCGCGACCGGTGAAACCACGGGCCAGGCGAATCGCGCTCATGGTCGCTTCGGTGCCGGAGCTGACCATGCGCACCATTTCCATCGATGGCACGATCGAGCAGACCAGGTCGGCCATCTCGGTTTCCATCTCGGTCGGGGCGCCATAGGACAAGCCGTGTTCCAGCTGCTTGCGCACCGCGTCCAGCACGTCCGGATGGCTGTGGCCGAGGATCATCGGCCCCCAGGAGCCGACGTAATCCACATAACGCTTGTCGTCTTCGTCGGTGACGTAGGCGCCTTCAGCGTGTTTGAAAAACAGGGGAGTGCCGCCAACGCTCTTGAACGCGCGAACAGGCGAATTCACGCCACCGGGAATGTGTTTCTGGGCATTGGCAAACAGCGTTTCGGAACGAGACATGATGGGGCTCTCAAATCAGATTTTTAGTAATTCGTTGAATGCGCGGGCGCGGCGGGTCACTTCAGCCGTGCTCTCGGCGCCAAACAGGCCGTGGACCACCGCCAGCAGATCGACCCCGTGGGCCACCAGCGGGGCGGCGTTTTCCAGGGTGATGCCGCCGATCGCGCAGATCGGCAGGTGCAATGTGCTGCGGGCCTGGTCGAGCAGTTCGAGGCTGCAAGTCGGTGCGCCGGGTTTGGTACTGGAATTGAAGAAACGGCCGAAGGCGACATAACTGGCGCCTTCTTTGGCCGCTTGTTCGGCGAGTTCGAGTTGCGCGTGACAGGTCGAGCCGATGATCGCCTGGCGACCGAGCAACGCACGGGCCGGGGTCAGCGGGCCGTCGGTCTGGCCCAGGTGCACGCCGACGTTCAGGCGTGCGGCCAGTTCGGCATCGTCATTGATGATCAGATGGGTCTTGTAGCGTTCGCACAAATCACGCAGGACTTCAGCTTCACGCAGACGGCGGGCCTCGTCGCTGCTCTTGTCGCGGTATTGCAGCAGGGTGACGCCGCCTTCCAGCGCCGCCTCCACGTACGAAAGAAATTTACCGGCCAGTAACTGGCTGTCGGTAATGGCGTACAGGCCACGTAGTTTCATCGGGCAAGCCTCATGGCGTTACGAACAGAAATCCAGTGGCAGGCGGCGCGGCACGAACTGGCCTTTGCCCAACTGCTCGGCATCGCGCAGGGTGCGCCACGTGTAGTTAAGCGCGCTCTGCACGGCACTGATGAGGTTTTCACCCTGGGCCAGACGACCGGCGAGGGCGCTCGCCAATGTGCACCCCGAACCGTGGTAACTGCCGGGCAAGCGCTGGCAGGTATAGGTTTCGCGCAGACCGTCGCGGCTGTACAGGCGGTTGTGTATTTCGTGTTCATCACCGTGGCCGCCGGTGATCAGCAGGTGTTTGACGAACGGCAGGAGTTTTTCAGCGCACTCGTCGGCAGTGCCTTCTGGCAGTTCAGCGAGGATGCGGGCTTCGGGAAGGTTAGGGGTGGCGATGATGGCCAGGGGCAGCAGGCGTTCGCGCATGGCGTAGCCGACTTCGTCCTTGCCCAGTCGTCCGCCGCCGCCGGCGCGCAGCACCGGGTCGCAGACCATCGGCAAATGCGGGTGCGCCTGAAGCAGTTCGACGACGGTGTCGACCATCTCCAGGGAACCGAGCATGCCCAGCTTGACGGCGGCGACTTCGGAGTCGTTGAGCACGGCGTTGGCCTGAGCCAGCACCCACTCACGGTCGAGGACGCGGAAATCCGTGACGTTGACCGTGTCTTGCACGGTCAGGGCGGTGACGGCCGGAGCCGCATGACATCCCTGGGCAAGCAGGGCTTCGATATCTGCCTGCAAGCCGGCGCCACCACTTGGGTCGTGGCCGGAGAGACAGAGGACAACGGGGCGAGAGCTGTAGATATTCATGGTGCGCGAGCTTACCACCAAACATCAATTTTCGGGTGCAGTGCCCGCCAGGTCTGCCGATAGAGTGTCATGGGCTGGCAATGCAGCCCTCCGGGATTGTCACAATCTGACCGAGCAAACAGCTCTGGCTCTATATTCTTCTCTGGAACACCCGTTCTAGAGCCTTTCCAAGAAAAATTTCAATGGTGTTCAATGGCCATCAACGGCTATGCTAGAGTGGATCCAAACCAATAACAGGTAATGCCGGTTTTACGTCTACTCAAAAGGAATGAGGGGCTTCCTGAGATAACCGGACAGGCCACGCTGGGGCTTAAATGCGCTATTTGCTGATGTTGCTGTTTTGCTTGCCCCTCATGGCAAGCGCAGTCGAGTTCGATGAGTTCACTCAAAGCCTGCCCTTGGGCCGAACCCTGCAAGTGTTCGAAGACGCCGATGGTCAGGCGAGCATTGCCGATATCCGCGCGCAAGCCGCTGCCGGACACTTCAAGCCCCATGACAAGGCCACGCTCAACGCCGGTTACTCGCGTTCGGTGTTCTGGCTGAAAATCGACCTGCATTACCGCCCGACCAATCCCGCTGCACAGCGGACGTGGCTGCTGGAACTGGCCTATCCGCCCCTCGATCACCTTGATCTGTATTTGCCTGATGCCGGCGGTAGCTATCAATTGGCCCGTCAGACCGGCGACGCCTTGCCGTTCAGCAGTCGCGAGATTCGCCAGAACAACTACCTGTTCGATCTGAACTTTACGCCCGACCAAATGCAAACCGTGTACTTGCGCCTGCAAAGCGAAGGGTCGATCCAGGCGCCGGTCACGTTGTGGTCGAGCACTGCGTTCCTCGAAGAACAGCCGGTGCGGCTTTATGTGTTGGGCCTGATTTACGGCGTGTTGCTGGGGATGCTGGTCTACAACCTGTTCATCTACCTCAGCGTGCGCGACACCAGCTACCTCTATTACATTTTTTATATTGCCTCGTTCGGCCTGTATCAGCTGTCGGTTAATGGCGCGGCCGTAGAGTATTTCTGGCCGGACAACCCGTGGTGGGCCAACGCCGCGACGCCGTTTTTCATTGGTTGTGCAGGGCTGTTCGGCAGCCAGTTCGCCCGCAGCTTCCTGCAAACGGCGACCCTCAGCCGCTGGCTCGATCGCTTGCTGCTGGCGTTGATTGCGTTCAGTGCGGTCGTCGTCGGGTTGTCATTGATGACCAGTTACGCTCTGGCCCTGCGCCTGGCGACGACGCTGGCCCTGTCGTTCACCGTGGTGATTTTCGCCGCAGGGTTTTTCGCCTGGTGGCGCGGCTTGCGGGTGGCGCGCTATTTCATCATCGCCTGGTCGGCGTTTTTGCTCGGCGGCATCATCAATACGATGATGGTGCTGGGTTACCTGCCGAACGTATTCCTGACCATGTATTCCAGCCAGATCGGTTCGGCCATCGAGGTGGCGCTGCTGTCCCTGGCCTTGGCCGACCGCATCAACGCCATGCGCGAGCAACAGGCGCAAACCTTGTTCGATGCAGGGCAAAAGCTTGAAGTGCTCAACCAGCAACTGGCGCACAGTAACAAGCTCAAGGATGAATTCCTCGCCACGTTGACCCACGAATTGCGCACCCCCATGAACGGCGTGATCGGCTCGCTTGAGTTGATGCAAACCGTCGAGATGGACCCGGAGCTGGAGCAATACCAGCAAACGGCCGCCGGTTCGGCGCGCGACATGATGCGCATGGTCAACGGCATTCTTACCCTGACCGAATTGCAGGCCGGCAAGCTCAAGGCTTCGGCGTCCACCTTCAGTTTGCGCAGCGTGGTCGATACCTTGCGCGTGCAGTTCGAAGGCAACGCGTCGGGCAAGTCGCTGGACTTCAAGGTCGAGGTGACACCGGGCCTGCCGGACCGCTTGTACGGCGATAACGTCAAGTTGGCGCAATGCCTGGAATGCCTGCTGGATAACGCGATCAAGTTCACGCGAGTGGGCGGGGTGGCGCTACGGGTCTCGGGTAAAAACGTGGAGCCCGGCAAGCTGGCATTGTCCTTTGCGGTGATCGACACCGGCATTGGTTTTACCGATCTGGGCGAGGCGACGTTGTATCAGCGGTTCTTCCAGCTCGACGGCTCGATGACCCGTGAATATGGCGGCCTCGGTGTCGGCCTGGCGATCTGTCGACAACTGGTCGACTTGCTCGGCGGGAACCTCACGCACCGCTCCGAGCCAGGTCGCGGCAGCCGCTTCCAGCTTGACGTCGAGTTTGAATTGCCGGTGGTCGAGCGCGTGACAACGCCATTGATGACCCGGGAATTCCCGCGTCTGCGCTTGCCTCAGGACTGCACGGTGCTGCTGGTGGACGACAACAGCATCAATCAATTGGTGATGCGCGGCATGTTGCTCAAGCTCGGGTTTCGGGTCCGTACGGCGGACAACGGGGTGGCCGCGCTGGAAGTCCTGCAGCGTGAAACCTTCGACGCCGTACTCCTCGATTGTCAGCTACCGCCCCTCGACGGGGAGTCTGTCTGCTGCCAGATCCGGGACTTGCCGGGGTGTGCCGAATTGCCGGTGTTCATGATTGCCTTGAGCGCTGATCGGGAGCGCTGCCCAACCGGTGCACTGATCGATTACTTGAGCAAACCGGTGAAATTCGAAGACTTGCAGGCCGCGTTGTATCGACGGGTGCTTTGTCCAAAACAAGGCGAAAGCGCCGACAGTTAGGCGGATATGCCACTTTGTTCGGCCTCGGGGCAGTGCTTAACTGAACTCCTTGGCTGACCAAAGGAGCCCCGTCATGAACCTGCATCAGTTCGCCGAAACCCACGACGTCACCAACCAGCCGCCGTCGCTGGACGGCGCCAACCTGTATCGCATCGACCTGCCTTTGCAGGAATGGTCGCGGCGTTTCGGGGCCGGTTGGGCCGAGTCGCGGATCGACGCTTACGGCGCGCTGGCCGGCGGGCCGCTGATGGAAGCGGGGTTCCTGGCCAACCAGAACAAACCGGTGTTCAACAGCCACGACCGCTACGGTCACCGCATCGATCTGGTGGAATTTCACCCGGCGTATCACGAGCTGATGCGCACGGCGATCGAGCACGGTTTGACCTCGCTGCCCTGGGCGCATCCACAGGACGGCGCCCATGTCGCCCGCGCTTCCATGACCTACCTGCACAGCCAGGCCGAAGCCGGCAGCGGTTGCCCGCTGACCATGACCTTCGCCAGTGTGCCGGCGATGCGCTTGCAAGCGGACCTGGCCAAGCAGTGGCTGCCGAAAATCCTCGCCACCGAATACGACCCGCGCAATGTCGGCATGGCCCACAAGGCCGGTGTCACCATTGGCATGGCGATGACCGAGAAACAGGGCGGCACCGATGTGCGGGCCAACACCACCAAGGCGTATCCGGTGGGTGCCAGCGGACCGGGCCAGGCCTACGAACTGGTGGGCCATAAATGGTTCTGTTCTGCGCCGATGTGCGATGCCTTCCTCACACTGGCCCAGACTGACAAAGGTTTGACCTGCTTCCTGTTGCCGCGCCATCGTCCGGACGACACACGCAATCAGTTCTACATCCAGCGCCTGAAAAACAAACTCGGCAATTGCTCCAACGCCTCCAGCGAAGTCGAGTTTCGCGGTGCACTGGCGTGGATGGTCGGTGAAGAGGGGCGCGGCGTTCCGACCATCATCGAAATGGTTGCCATGACCCGCTTCGATTGCATGGTCGGTTCCAGCGCCTTGATGCGTCAGGCGCTGACCCAGGCCAGTCATCACTGCGCCCATCGCAGTGTCGGCGGCAAGCTGCTCAGCGAACAACCGTTGATGCAGAACGTCCTCGCCGATCTGGCCCTGGAGAGCGAAGCCGCGTTGGCGTTGAGCCTGCGCATGGGCAAGGCGCTGGATCATCTGGATGACGGGCACGAAGCCAAATTCGCCAGGCTGGTGACCGCCGTGGGCAAGTACTGGATCTGCAAGCGCGCGCCCGCGATGATCAACGAAGCTGCCGAATGCATGGGCGGTGCCGGGTATGTCGAAGACAGCATCCTGCCGCGCTTGTACCGCGAGGCACCGGTCAATTCGACGTGGGAAGGCTCCGGCAACGTGCAATGCCTGGATGTGTTGCGGGCGCTGTCGAAAGAACCGGGTGTGCTCGATGTGCTGTTCAGCGAGTTGGGCGATGGTCACGGCGACAAGCGGCTGGCCGCACACATCAGCCAGTTGCAGGCGGCGTTCAAGGACACCAGCGATATTCAGTATCGTGCGCGGCAGCTCACAGAGGACATTGCGTTGGGGCTGCAAGCCAAGTTGTTGCTGGAGGCCGGCAATTCGGCGGTCAGCGATGCGTTCATCGCCAGCCGCCTCGGCGACGCCGGCCGCGTATACGGTGCGTTGCCGCGTGGGCTGGATGTCGAAGCGATCGTCGCCCGCTCGACCCCAATTCTATAACCAACACAAACCCCCTGTGGGAGCGAGCCTGCTCGCGATATCGGTCTGTCAGCCACATCAATGTCGAATGTGCCTACGCTATCGCGAGCAGGCTCGCTCCCACATTGGTCCTGCGGTGGACTTGTCATTTGTGTAGCCACCACTGTTCCCGTGAAGCGACGATGCAGGCAAGATGAAGGCCTGCAAGTCAGAACACAGGATGCTGATCGTGACCGAAGCTTTTATTATCGTTCAAACCGCCGAGCAAGCCGTGGACCGGCTTGCTCACTTGCACAATCGCGCAACCACCGCACTGAGCCAGGCGCTCAAGCGTTACCTCAAGGATCGAGTTGAACCGGACGCCGAACAGCGTGCGATGTTTCGTTATCCTGAACTGCGTCTGACCTACCACTGCCAGGGCGAAGTCCCGCAAACCACCCGCGCCTACGCCAAGGTGCAGTTGCCGGGGACCTACAGCGTCACCGTCACCCATCCGGCGGCTTTCCGTAAATACTTGCTGGAACAGCTCGTGCCGCTGATGCACGACTTCACCGTGACCGTGGAAGTCGGCATCAGCCAGCAGAACATTCCTTATCCGTATGTGGTCGAGCAGGGCGATGAGCTGGCCGGCTCCGGCGTGACCGCAGCCGTGCTGGCGCGGGTGTTCCCGAGTACCGATCTGTCCGCCGCCACCGATGGCATCGCTGACGGTTTGTACGATTGGGAAAACACCGATCCGCTGCCGCTGGCCCTGTTCGATGCCGCGCGGGTGGATTTCTCCCTGCGCCGCCTCGTGCATTACACCGGCAGCGACTGGCGCCATGTGCAGCCGTGGATTCTGCTGACCAACTACCACCGCTACGTTGACCAGTTCATTGTTCATGGCCTCGAGCAGTTGCGCAGCGATCCGCGTTTCGTGCGCATGGTGCTGCCGGGCAACGTGATCATCGAAAAGAGCATGGATCACGGCGAAGCGTCGGCGATTGCGGCCGGCGTGGTCTGGCATCGCTATCAAATGCCGGCCTATCACCTGATCGCCAGCGACGGTCATGGCGTGACCCTGGTGAACATCGGTGTCGGCCCATCCAACGCCAAGAACATCACCGACCATTTGGCGGTATTGCGTCCGCATTGCTGGCTGATGATCGGTCACTGCGGCGGTCTGCGTCAGTCGCAGACCATTGGCGATTATGTGCTGGCTCACGCCTACATGCGCCGCGACGGGATTCTCGATCGGGTCGTGCCGCCGAACATTCCGATTCCGGCCCTGGCCGAGGTGCAGATGGCGTTGCAGCAAGCGGCGGCCAACATCACCGGCGAGAAGGGCGACGAGCTGAAGAAACGCCTGCGCACCGGCACCGTGCTGACTTACGACGACCGTAACTGGGAATTGCGCTGGGCCCAGGAGCGTCCGCTGATCAACCTGTCCCGCGCCGTGGCGGTGGACATGGAAAGCGGCACCATCGCCGCGCAAGGTTATCGCTTGCGGGTGCCGTACGGCACATTGCTTTGCGTCTCGGACAAACCGCTGCACAGCGAAATCAAGCTGCCGGGTTCGGCCAACGCCTTTTATGAGCGCGCGGTCAGCCAGCACTTGAAGATCGGTATCGAGGCGGTGGACTTGTTGCGCACCGAACTCAACTCGTTGCACTCGCGCAAACTGCGCAGCTTCGACGAGCCGCCGTTCCGGTAATAGTTGTCATGGTCATTTGGCGGTCAGGGCACTAGCATTAGCAGCCCTGACCGTTAGATGTTCTCTTCGCCATGTCCCGTCCCCAACGTCCCGTGTCCCGCCGCCCTGGCGCGAACACCCCGTCATCAGCCCCGCGCCGTGTCGCCAAAGCGCCGCCGGCCGAGCCGAAGCTGATTCTGTTCAACAAACCGTTCGATGTGCTGACGCAATTCAGTGACGGTGAAGGGCGGGCGACGCTCAAGGATTTCATCGAGATTCCCGGGATTTACCCGGCAGGCCGTCTGGATCGTGACAGCGAAGGGTTGTTGCTGCTGACCAACGACGGCCAGCTCCAGGCGCGGATTGCGGACCCCAAGCACAAACTGGCCAAGACGTATTGGGTGCAAGTGGAAGGTGAGCCGAGTGCCGAGCAGTTGCAGCGTTTGCGTGATGGCGTCGAGCTGAATGACGGCATGACCTTGCCCGCGCAAGCGCGGCAACTGGATGAGCCGCAACTGTGGCCCCGCAACCCTCCGGTGCGCTTTCGCAAAAGCGTGCCGACCAGTTGGCTGGAACTGGTGATTCGCGAGGGGCGTAACCGTCAGGTCCGACGCATGACCGCCGCGGTCGGCTTG
Source organism: Pseudomonas sp. BF-B-15 (assembly GCF_019946675.1). Taxonomy (NCBI): domain Bacteria; kingdom Pseudomonadati; phylum Pseudomonadota; class Gammaproteobacteria; order Pseudomonadales; family Pseudomonadaceae; genus Pseudomonas; species Pseudomonas sp. BF-B-15. Next base: position 37,696 of record NZ_JAGYFZ010000017.1, on the reverse strand, counting down.
CCGACGTTGCGGCTGGTGCGGGTCAGGATCGGCGACTGGTCGATCGAAGGGCTCGATCAGGGCCAGTGGAAAGAAGTGCCGGCGCGCTTATAACGTGCCGGATTCGATCAGGCCGATCACCACGCTTTTGATCACGAACGCGGCCACGCCCAGACCGAGCACGAAGAACAGGATGAACGAGCCAAAGCGCCCGGCCTTGGATTTCTTTGCCAGATCCCAGACGATGAAACCCATGAAAATGATCAGAATGCTGACCAGTCCGGTCATCATCCACTCTTCGAATACTGCAGGATCCATCGGACATCTCCAGCGGGGGCGGGGCTAAAAGGCGCTGGAGTATACGGCATGGGGGATTGGTGCGGCATTGACCTGCGGCAGCGTGTCGCAGCTATTCGTCGCCTGTTCCGGCCCCTTCGCGAGCAAGCCTCGCTCCTACAAAGGCTCGCGCAAGACCTGTAGGAGCGAGGCTTGCCCGCGAAGGCGTCCTCAGCTACGCAGATGAGTCAGCGGCAGTTCGGTGCTGTTGAGCACCTGGTTCAACACAAAACTCGATCGCACACTCGTCACCCCTTCAATCCTTGTCAGGTGCCCCAGCAGCAATTTCTGATAGTGATCCATGTCCGGCACCACCACCTTGAGCTGATAGTCCGCATCCATCCCCGTCACCAGGCTGCATTCAAGCACTTGCGGCAAGGTGCGAATCGCCGCTTCGAAGTTCTCGAATCGCTCCGGCGTATGCCGGTCCATGCCGATCAGCACGTAAGCCGTCAGGCTCAGGCCAAGCATTTTGCGATCCAGCAGGGCCACCTGGCGGGTGATGTAGCCGTCGTCTTCCAGTTGCTTGACCCGGCGCGAGCACGGTGAAGGTGACAGGCCGATGCGTTCGGCCAGCTCCTGGTTGGAGATGCGCGCGTCGCGCTGCAATTCCGCCAAAATGCTCAGGTCGTATCGGTCGAGTTTGCTCATCAATCAGGCCTTTGTCATATCGATTGCGGCAGATTATCTATCCAGGGTTAAAAATTGCGCAAGTCATGTTTATTTGAGCAATCTTCGCAATCCTCTGCCGGCGCCCCAGGCCTATTCTTATCACCAGAATCACTGCTCGGACAAACAGTCCACAGCGGCTCGCCCAATCAGGCCAGTCGCGGCCGCCACCCCCACCGGGGATGTGCCGGCCCCCGAGCTGCACACTGTCCAGAAGACGGCGTGAGGTGAGCCGACGTCATAAGCGTCGAGCACGGACGAAGTTCTCAAAGGGAGGCCGACGGGTCTCCCTTTTCTTTTGCCCGCAATTTTTCACCCGCCCTCAATAAATAAGTTGCGCGACTGATAACCTGTTGCAGAACCGGCCTGTGCTTTCCCAGTCTTACGTACAGGCCCTAACCCGCAGTGAGGAAAAGCATGAAGTCGCGCATCTGGCGTTTGGCCGGTGTTGGTTTGCTGTGTGTCAGTGTCACTGCGCAATCGCTGGCCGATGAGCCGCAGAACCGGGGTCCCGACAATGGACAACGCGGTGACGGTCATCAGGGCAACAATCAGGGCCGTGGCGGCAACAATCAACCGCGTCCGCAAAACAACGACATCATTCGTGGCGACAACAGTCGTCAGTTCGAGAACAACGGCCAGTCGCGCAATGGCGGGCAGTGGCAAAACAATCAGCCGCGAGACAACCCGCCGCGCGACTTCAACAGTCCCGTCCGGCCACCACCGCCGCCGCCGCAATTGCCGGCCAACGACTTGCCGATCCAGGGCCGGCCCGACACCGTGCGTCAGACCCAGCAACCGCAACGTGGTTACTATCAGGACATCCCGCGAAACAATGGTTACAACCAGCAATGGCAGACCGGCGGGCCGGGTTCACGTCCCGACGATCATCATTGGGCCGGTCGTCCGAATGGCCACGGTAACGGTTGGGGGCCAGGCCCGCAGTACCGTCCCGGGCATGTGATCGACCGCTTCCCGGACCGCGACTATCGCGTGCCGTATCGTGGGCAGGATTATTTCTTCTCCGGCGGCTACTGGTATCGCCCGCTTGGCCCGCGTTATGTCGTGGTGCAGCCACCGCGCGGGATTCGCGTCAGCTACCTGCCTGATTACGCCCGCGAAGTGTGGATCGGCGGCGCGCTGTTATTCCTGGCGGCGGGCTCGTACTACGCCTATCAGGAAAGCACTCAGGATTACGTGGTGGTCGAGCCGCCCGTGCAACCGCAACCGACCGGCAATGGCTATGACGTGGTGGCGTATCCCGCCAACGGGCAGTCGCCGCAGCAGGTCAATCAGGACGGCTACGAGTGTTATCAATACGCAGTGCAGCAGAGTGGCTTCGATCCGCGCACGGCCACCTACCAGCCGGATCCGTCGGTGGTGCAAGCCTACCGCCAGGCCCAGGGTAACTGCCTGAGCAGTCGCGGGTATCAGGTGAGTTTCTGATTTGCCCTGGCGGCCTTCACCACTTCCTGCGGGTCGGCGTGCACCAGCACCTCGGCTCGCGGGTACGCCGCGTGAATTGCATCGGCCGCCTGATCGCTGATGCCGTGAGCGACTGACAGGGTCAGCTCCCCCGGCAATTCCAGGTGCAATTGCACGAACCACTGGTTGCCGGACACGCGTGTGCGCAGGTCATGCGCGCCCAGCACCCCCGGTACGCTGCAGGCCAGTTCGAGCATGTGTTGGCTGACGTCTGGCGGCAATTCCTCGTCCATCAGCACCTTAAAACTTTCCCGGGCGATTTGAATGGCGCTCCAGAAGATGTAGGCGGCGATCCCTAATCCAAACCACGCGTCCATCTGATGCCAGCCAACCCCGGCCAGCACCAGCGCAACCAGAATGCTGCCATTGAGCAGCAAGTCCGAACGGTAATGCAGGGAATCGGCGCGCACCGCGTTGGAGCCGGTGGCCTTGACGACCCGATGCTGCAACATCAGCAGGACCAATGTCAGCGCCAGGGAAAACACGATCACGCCGATGCTGATCCACGGCGCACCCACCGGCTCCGGATGCTTGAGCCGATCAAACGCCTGCAACGCAATCAGCACCGCACTGCCACCAATGAACAACGCCTGCGCCATGCCCGCCAGCGATTCGGCCTTGCCGTGCCCGTAACGGTGATCTTCATCGGCGGGGCGCAAGGCGTAATGCACTGCCAGCAGGTTGAGCAGCGAGGCGATACCGTCGAGGGCCGAGTCGGTCAACCCGGCGAGCATGCTCACCGAACCGCTCAACCACCACGCGATGGCTTTGGCGACGATCAACGTGCACGCCACCGCCACCGAGGCACGGGTCGCCAGCCGCAGCAGGCGGGCGTGTTCGGAGCTGGAAATCATAAGTGCGGCTATTCCTTTATGTGCACGGATTACGCGGCAGGTTGCAGGCCGAGCAAGGCCAGTTGCTGAGTGCTGCCCTTGTGTTGAATCAAACGTGGATCGTCCAGCGGGAAGCTGCGGCCCAGTTCGGTTTCAAGAATAGTCTGCAATTTGTGGGTATCGACCTTGCCGTCGGCACCGATCGCTTCCTTGAGTTTTTCCGGTGCCACCTGTGCGGTCTCGCCCGGTGCGTAGTAGATCGCGCCGGTGGCGAAGTCCACGGCAAACGCGATCAGGCCGGGGATGATGTAGAACAGCAGGCCCACGGCATCCAGCGCGGCGATGGCCGGGTCAATCTTGCCTTCGATCTGCCCGCGGCGATCAGGGTAGAAGATCGATCCGCAAGCGGTTACCTGGGTCAGCAAGGTGGCAACCAATACACCGCCAATCAGGCGAAAGGGAACACGCATATGAAATCTCCTGGGTAATTTCAAAACGAAAGGGCGTCTCTATGAATTAGGACCCTGATAAACGCCGAGCAGTTCGCCGTTATACTCGGCCCTCTGTTTGGGAGCCAGCATGATTTCTTTGCCGATTGATGAAGTTTTACCCGCCCTGCGTGAAGCCTTGGCGACACGCCACGAAGCCGTGCTCGAAGCACCGCCCGGCGCCGGTAAAACCACCCGTGTTCCATTGGCCCTGCTCAACGAGCCATGGCTGGCCGGGCAGACCATTCTGATGCTCGAACCGCGTCGGTTGGCTGCACGTGCGGCGGCGGAGCGCTTGGCCAGTGAGCTGGGCGAGAAGGTCGGTGAAACCGTCGGCTATCGCATTCGGCTGGACAGCAAAGTCGGGCCCAGGACGCGGATTGAAGTGGTCACCGAAGGCATCCTAACCCGGCGCTTGCAGGATGATCCGGCGCTGGAAGGCGTGGGCTTGCTGATCTTCGACGAATTTCATGAGCGCAGTCTTGATGCCGATCTGGCCCTGGCCCTCAGCCTGAATGGCCGGGAACTGTTCCGCGATGATCAGCCGCTGAAGATTCTTTTGATGTCGGCCACCCTTGAAGGCGAACGCCTGGCCGGGTTGCTCGATGACGCGCCGATCCTGCGCAGTGAAGGGCGCATGTACCCGGTGGCGATGCGCTGGGGCCGGCCGTTCCAGCCCGGTGAATTCATCGAGCCGCGCCTGGTGCAAACCATCCTCGAAGCCTTGAACGATGAAACCGGCAGCCTCCTGGTGTTCCTGCCGGGACAAGCGGAAATCCGCCGGGTGCATCAACAACTGGCCGATGCGCTGGGCGAAAACACACAGGTGTTGCTCTGCCCGTTGCACGGTGAACTGGACCTCGCCGCGCAACGCGCCGCGATTGATCCAGCCCCGGCGGGCAAGCGCAAAGTGGTGCTGGCGACCAACATCGCCGAAACCAGCTTGACCATCGACGGCGTGCGTGTGGTGATCGATGCCGGGTTGGCGCGGGTGCCGCGTTTCGATCCGGGCAGCGGCATGACTCGTCTCGACACGCAGCGCATCTCTCGCGCCAGTGCCACGCAACGTGCGGGGCGGGCAGGGCGGCTGGAGCCGGGCGTGTGTTATCGCTTGTGGTCGCAGGATCAACACGAGCAACTGGCGGCGTATGCCAGTGCGGAAATTCTTTCGGCGGACCTTGCCGGTCTGGCGTTGCAGCTCGGCCGCTGGGGCGTGACACCGACGCAACTGGTGTGGCTCGACGTGCCGCCCGCCGCCGCGTATGCCCAGGCTCAGGACTTGCTTGATCGCCTTGGCGCACTGGACGGTGAGTCGCTGACCCGCCACGGTCAGGCCATGGCCGAACTGCCGGCGCATCCGCGCATCGCTCATTTGCTGCTGCGCGGTCAGGCGCTGGGCTTGGCTGACATGGCGTGCGATGTCGCGGCGTTGCTCGGCGAGCGGGATATCTTGCGCGGTGCCGGCGCCGATCTGCACAGTCGACTGGTGCTGTTGTCCGGCGAAGAGCGTGCTGCACGCGGCGCTCAGGGCGGTGTTCAGCGAGCGCGGCAACTGGCGCGTCAATACCGCGGTTATCTGCGTGGCAAGGCGTCGGAACCGGTCAGCGATCCGGAGCACCCGCGCTGGCTCGGCGCCTTGCTGGCGCTGGCCTATCCCGACCGTGTCGCGCAACAACGTCGAGCGGGTGGTGCGGAATATCGCCTGGCCAACGGCCGTGCCGCGTTGTTCGCCGAAGCCGACAGCTTGATGAAACAACCGTGGCTGGTAATCGCCGATCTCGGCAGCCGTCAGGGGCAGCGCGAGGAACGGATTTATCTGGCGGCGGATTTTGATCCGGCGTTGTTCGATTCGGTGCTCGCCGAGCAGGTGCGGGTGGTCGATCAGCTGGATTGGGACGAGCGCGAAGGCGTGTTGCGCGCCGAGCGTCAGCGCAAGGTTGGCGAGTTGATCCTCAGCCGTGAACCGTTGACCGGGCTCGATGAAACCGCGCGCAGTCAGGCGCTGGTGAATCTGGTGCGGCGCAAGGGGCTGGAGCTGTTGCCGTGGACGCCGGAGTTGCGTCAGTGGCAGGCGCGGGTGGCGTTGTTGCGGCAGTTGGACCTCGCCAGCAAGGATCAGAGTGAGTGGCCGGATGTCAGTGATGCTGCGCTGCTCAGAAGCCTTGAGCACTGGTTGATGCCGTACCTGGGGAAGGTTTCGCGGCTCAGTCATTTTGCCAATCTGGATCTCTCAAGCATTGTTCATAACCTATTGCCGTGGCCGCTGCCGCAACGGCTCGATGAGCTGGCACCGCATCATTTGAGCGTGCCGTCGGGGTCGTCGATTCGTCTGGATTACAGCGAGCAGCCGCCGATTCTGGCGGTGCGGTTGCAGGAGTTGTTCGGTTTGGCCGAAACCCCGCGCATCGCTGGCGGGCGGCAGGTGGTGAAGTTGCATCTGTTGTCCCCGGCGCGGCGGCCGGTGCAGGTGACGCAGGACCTGGCGAACTTCTGGCGTAGCACCTATGCCGAGGTGAAAAAGGATCTGAAGGGGCGGTATCCGAAGCATTACTGGCCGGATGATCCGTTGGTGGCCGAAGCGACCGCACGAATCAAACCCCGGAAGTGAGGTGCCCCCCACTGTAGGAGCCGGCTTGCTGGCGATGGCGTCCGTCCAGTCAATAAATCAGCGGCTGACCCACCGCTATCGCCAGCAAGCCGGCTCCTACAGGTTTGCGTTTGCCTTGATCCCTCATACATCCACGCACCTTGTAGGAGCCGGCTTGCCGGCGATGGGGCCCTTGGATGTTGCATCGGTCTTTCGGACGCCATCGCCGGCAAGCCGGACTCCTACAAGGTCGGGTGTGATCTTACGGCCTTGGCGGTGAGCTGTTCGCGGCAGTAATCGGCAAACAACTGCGCCGGTTTGGTCAACTGCCCGCGCTTCAGCCACGCCGCCACCAGCCCTGAGCCGGTGATGTCTTCGACGATGTCCACGCACACCACTTTCTGCCCGTCGTAGGTGCACTCCGAGTGCGGGCGGGTGACCAGGATCGAGAAGCCGAACCCTTGGCCGACCATGCCCCGGACCATCTCGATCGACGGTGAGCTGAACGCAATGTTCGGCGACAGGCCCAGTTCTTCGAACAGGCTGACGAAGTAGGTCCGGCTCGGTTGCACGTCCAGCAGAATCATCGGCTCCAGGCACAGATCGCGCAGGGACACTTGCTTGAGTTGAGCAAAGCGATGATCCGCCGGCAGCAATGCATAAGGCCGCTGCGCCGGCATCAGGGGTTCAGTTTCGATGGTGGCGTCGAGGTCGTGTTCATAGAGGATCGCCAGGTCGAAGGTGCCCGAGGTCAGGCCTTGCACCAACTCCTGCTGTTCGCCGTCACGGATGCGGATTTTCACGCCGGGATACAGCGCCGAGAACCCGGCAATCAATTGCGGCAAGTACAGCGGCGCGACGGTTTCGAAGCAGCCGATGTCGATTTGCCCGGCCACCACGTCATTGTCGGCCAGGGCGTTCTGTTCGAACTCTTTGGCCATGCGCAACAGTTCCTGGGCCTTGCGGTAGAAGCGTGCGCCGCTGGGCGTCAGGGACACGCCTTGTGCGTGATGACGGATCAGCAATTGCACGCCGAAGCTGTCTTCCAGGCCTTTGATCGCCGTGGAAATGGCCGGCTGGGCGATGTACAGCTTGCGCGACGCCTCGGCAACGCTGCCGCATTCGACGGTGGTGATGAAGTACTTCAATTGACGCAGGTTGTAGGCAGCCACGGCAAACCTCGGGGTGGATGGACTCGACATCCAGCAATTTTTGCGCCGACTGCGTCCGTTCTGACGACGGTGTTGTTGTGCCTGAACAATAACCACATACCGCACGACCGGGGAGATGGGCTGCCCAGTTTTTTCATGGTCTGCGAAGACATTTTTACTATTTTTCCTCGACACGGGCCTGGGCCACCATCCAATTCACAAGAAAAGCCCATGGAGCATCTGAACGTGTTCGAGCTTACCTACTGGCAAAACAAGGCCGCTGCGCTGGCGTTTCCCGACCAGGCCCTGATTGATGGCAAACCCCGTTCGGCGAAGTCGGGACAAACCTTCGCCGCGATCAACCCGGCCACCGGCCAGCGCCTGGCCAACGTGACAGCGTGCGGTGATGAAGAAGTGAACGCCGCCGTCAAAAATGCGCGGCAGGTGTTCGAGGCCGGCACCTGGTCGGCGCGTTCGCCAAACGAGCGCAAGCAAGTGCTGCTGCGCCTGGCCGATCTGATCATGACCCACCGCGAAGAACTGGCGCTGCTGGATTCACTGAACATGGGCAAGCCAGTGATGGACGCCTACAACATCGACGTGCCGGGCGCCGCCGGGGTGTTTCGCTGGTACGCCGAAAGCCTCGACAAACTCTACGACCAGATCGCTCCGAGCGCGCAGAACGTACTGGCGACCATCACCCGCGAAGCGCTGGGCGTGGTAGCCGCCGTGGTGCCATGGAATTTCCCGCTGGACATGGCTGCATGGAAACTCGCGCCCGCGCTGGCGGCAGGCAACTCGGTGATCCTCAAACCCGCCGAGCAATCACCGTTTTCTGCCCTGCGTCTGGCCGAGTTGGCGCTTGAAGCCGGCTTGCCAGCAGGCGTGCTCAACGTGCTGCCAGGCCTCGGCGAGCAGACCGGCAAAGCCCTTGGTTTGCACCCGGATGTCGATTGCCTGGTGTTCACCGGCTCCACCGAAGTCGGCAAATTTTTCATGCAGTATTCCGCGCAATCGAACCTGAAACAGGTGTGGCTGGAGTGCGGCGGCAAGAGCGCCAACCTGGTGTTCGCCGATTGTCAGGACCTGGATCTGGCGGCCGAGAAAGCCGCGTTCGGCATCTTCTTCAATCAGGGCGAAGTGTGTTCAGCCAACTCGCGGTTGCTGGTGCAGCGTTCGATCCATGACGAGTTCGTCGAGCGCCTCAAGGCGCAGGCCGAACGCTGGCTGCCGGGCGATCCGCTGGACCCGTCGAGCAGCGCCGGGGCGATTGTCGACAGCCGTCAGACCGCGCGCATCATGAAGTTCATCGAGCAAGCCCAGCGCCAGGGTGCGACCAAGGTGTGCGGTGGTCGGCAGTCGATTTTCAACGGTTCCGACAACTTCATCCAGCCAACGATTTTCACTAACGTGAGCCCGGACATGCCGCTGTTTCGCGACGAGGTGTTCGGCCCGGTGCTGGCCGTCACGGCGTTCGATGACGAGGCACACGCCTTGCAGCTGGCCAACGACAGCGTCTACGGCCTGGCCGCTTCGCTGTGGACCGACGACCTCAATCGTGCCCACCGTGTGGCGCGGCAATTGCGCGCCGGTACGGTGTCGGTGAACAGCGTCGATGCGCTCGACGTGACGGTGCCGTTCGGCGGCGGCAAGCAGTCCGGTTTCGGCCGTGACCTGTCGCTGCACTCATTCGATAAATACACCCAGTTGAAGACCACCTGGTTTCAACTGCGCTAATAACAAAACGGAGAACTGGCGATGACCACACCACGTGAAACCCGCGACTACCAGGCCGCCGACGCTGCGCATCACATCCACGCATTCGTCGATCAGAAAGCGCTCAACGACGAAGGACCGCGGGTGATGGTCCGTGGCGAGCGCCTGCACCTGTGGGACAACGATGGTCGGCGCTACCTCGACGGCATGTCCGGGCTGTGGTGCACCAACCTCGGTTACGGCCGCAAGGATCTGGCGGCGGCAGCGGCTCAGCAGCTTGAGCAATTGCCGTACTACAACATGTTTTTCCACACCACTCACCCGCAGGTGATCGAGCTCTCGGAGCTGCTGTTCAGCCTGCTGCCGGGGCACTACAGCCACGCGATCTACACCAACTCCGGCTCCGAAGCGAACGAGGTGCTGATCCGCACCGTGCGCCGTTACTGGACCATTCTCGGCAAGCCCGAGAAGAAAGTCATGATCGGCCGCTGGAACGGTTACCACGGTTCGACGCTGGCAGCGACGGCGCTCGGTGGCATGAAGTTCATGCACGAAATGGGCGGCATGCTGCCGGACATCGAACACATCGACGAGCCGTACTTCTTCGCCCATGAAGGCAACCTGACCCCGGCTGAATTCGGCCTGCGGGCGGCGCAACAACTGGAAGCGAAGATTCTCGAACTGGGCGCGGACAAAGTCGCCGGGTTTATCGCCGAGCCGTTCCAGGGCGCGGGCGGGATGATCTTCCCGCCGGAAAGTTACTGGCCGGAAATTCAGCGGATTTGCCGCAAGTACGACGTGCTGTTGTGCGCCGACGAAGTGATCGGCGGCTTCGGTCGCACTGGCGAATGGTTCGCCCATGAGCACTTCGGTTTCGAGCCGGACACCCTGTCGATTGCCAAGGGGCTGACCTCTGGTTACATCCCCATGGGCGGGCTGATCCTGTCGAAGAAAATGGCGCAGGTATTGGTGGAGCAGGGCGGGGTGTTTGCCCACGGCCTGACCTATTCCGGACACCCGGTGGCGGCAGCGGTGGCCATCGCCAACCTCAAGGCGTTGCGCGATGAAGGCGTGGTGACGCGGGTCAAGGACGACATCGGGCCGTACCTGCAACAGTGCTTGCGTGAAGTGTTCGGCAATCACCCGTTGGTGGGGGATATTCAGGGTGTCGGGATGGTAGCGGCGTTGCAGTTGGCTGAAGACAAAACCAGTCGCAAGCGCTTTGCCAACGAGAACGACATTGCCTGGCGTTGCCGCACGATTGGGTTTGAGGAAGGGGTGATTATTCGTTCGACGCTGGGGCGGATGATCATGGCGCCGGCGTTGATTGCCAGTCGGGAAGAGGTTGATGAGTTGGTTGGCAAGACGCTGAAAGCGGTCGATCGTACGGCTCAGGAATACGGCCGGCTCTGATGTAGCCGAAGGTCCTGCGGACCTTTTCGCGGGCAAGCCTCGCTCCTACAGGTTTATTGTCGGTCTCGGAATTTAGGCCTGACACATTACCTGTAGGAGCGAGGCTTGCCCGCGAAAGCTTTTGCCGATTCACCCCACCTCTCACCTTTTGCACAAAGCCCGTGCACCCCTGCCAACCCCGCCCTTTTACCGCGCACGCTACCCAGTTTTTTCATCACTCCCACCGACATATTTCCTAATTTTCCTAATCCCCACCTTGGTCCAACATCGACCTCGCCAGTCAGCCGAACACTGCCCACCCAAAGGTCCATCAGAGACCACCCGTGGCAGCTCTTCTCCAAAGGCTGCTGGCCGTACTGCCCATGACAAAACTAAATCAACAGCTTTGGGAGTGCTCCATGATCAAGTCCTTGCTAACCCGCGTCGCTCATCCACTGGCGATCACCGCCATCGCCGCCACGGTCGCCACCAGCGCCCAGGCCGGCACCCTGTCCATCGGCCATACCACATGGGTCGGTTACGGCACGCTCTACCTCGCCCAGGACCTGGGCTACTTCAAGGAAGGCGGTTTGACCGTCGAGTTGCCCGTCGTCGAAGAGGCTTCGATGTACATGGCTGCGCAAGCCTCGGGCGAATTGTCCGGCTCGGCGTCGACCATCGACGAAGTACTGAAATACCGTCCGCAATTCTGCTTCAAGGCCGTAGCCGCACTCGATGACAGCCATGGTGGCGACGGTGTTCTGGTGGGCAAGGACATCAAGAGCCTGCAAGAGCTGAAAGGCAAAGCCGTGGCGGTGAACGAAGGTTCGACTTCGCAGTTCTGGCTCTCGTACTTGCTGAAAAAACACGGCATGAGCATGAGCGACATCACCGTGCAGAACATGACGGCCGACGACGCCGCCACCGCGTTCATCGCCGGTCGTGTGCCTGCCGCCGTGACCTGGGAACCGCACCTGTCGATGGTGCGTGACAAGAAACAAGGCAAAGTCTTGATCGACAGCAGCAGCACGCCTGGCGTGATTGTCGATGTGGTCGCGCTCAACTGCACGGTCATCGAGAAACAGCCGGAAGACGTCAAGGCGTTGGTCGCCGGTCTGTACAAAGCAGTGCAGTACACCAAGGACCATCCGCAGGAAGCCTACAAAATCATGGCCAAGGGTGTTGGCGGCTACCTCGCCGATCCGAAGGAGCTGGAAGCCGCCGCGCAAGGCGTGCGCTTCTACGATCAGGCCATGAGCGAAAAACTCCTGGGCTCGCCGGGCAAGCCGGGTGACAGCGAACCGTTGATCAAACTGGCCAACGAAACCGCCAGTGAATTGCAGGGCAAACCCTACAACGTCAGCAATGACGACCTGATCGACAACCGTTTCGTCAGCCCGCTGTAGGAGGTTCGCATGTTCAAGCGCAATTCATGGCTGAGCCGTTGCATCACGCCCAAGACCGGCTTGCCGGTTTCGGTGATCTGGAGCGCGAGCGGCCTGGCCTGGGTGTTGTTGGTGGGCCTGTGGGCCGGGTTGTCTTACGGCGGCGTGGTGCCGGGCATGTTCTTGCCGACGCCGGGCGCGGTGGTCGAAGCCGCCGTACGCCTGAGCCGCGACGGCACGCTCGGTTTGCACGTGTGGGCCAGTCTTGAAGTGGTGTTGGTCGGTTTCGTCGTTTCGTCGCTGGTGGCGGTGCCGCTGGGGTTACTGATGGGCAGCTTCCGCATCGTTCAGGCGTTCCTCGAACCGATGGTCAATTTCATCCGTTACCTGCCGGTGACCTCGTTCGTGCCGCTGTTCATTCTGTGGATCGGCATCGGTCTGGAGCAGCGGGTCTCGGTGATCATCTTCGGCGTGTTTTTCCAGCAACTGGTGATGATCGCGGACGTGTCCAAAGGCATCTCCAAAGACCTGATCAACGCCTCCTACACACTCGGCTCTAACCGCCGCGATGCGGTGTTGCATGTGATCGCACCGGCCTCGTTGCCGGGTGTGCTCGACACCTTGCGCGTGACCATGGGCTGGGCCTGGACGTACCTGGTGGTCGCCGAACTGGTCGCCGCTTCCAGTGGCCTGGGGTACTTGAGCCTTAAGGCCATGCGCGGCTTTCAGGTGGATGTGATTTTCCTCGCCATCGCGATCATCGGCCTGTTGGGCCTGGTCACCGATCAACTGTTCCGTTTCCTTCGTCTGAGGATTGCCGCATGGGCTCAGTAACCGCCGTCAACCCGCGTATCGTCACACCGATGGCTGCCCCGGCCTACGCCGCGCCTCGTTTGCAAGTGGACAAAGTCAGCCTGCGTTACCAGAAGCCCGATGGCGGAATGTTCACCGCGCTGGATCAGGTTTCGTTCGAAGTTCCGGATCAGCAATTCGCCGTGCTGGTCGGGCCGTCGGGCTGTGGCAAGTCGAGTTTGCTGTACCTCACCGCCGGTTTGAACGAGCCCACGGAAGGCGAGATCTACGTCGGCGGCCAGCAAGTTCAAGGGCCGGGCGCGGACCGCGGCATGGTGTTCCAGAGCTACACGCTGTTTCCGTGGCTGACCGTGCGGCAGAACGTCGAGTTCGGCCTCAAGCGTCGCGGCATGGCGGCGGCGCAGCGCAAGGACATCGTCGATTACTACGTCAACGAAGTCGGTCTCAGCGGGTTCGCTGACAACTACACCAAGCAGCTGTCGGGCGGCATGATGCAGCGGGTAGCGATTGCCCGCGCACTGGCCAACGACCCGCAGATCCTGCTGATGGACGAACCCTTCGGCGCCCTCGACAGCCAGACGCGCCTGCAAATGCAGCAGCTGTTATTGCGCGTTTGGGGTAACAGCAAGAAGACCGTGCTGTTCGTGACCCACGACATCGACGAGGCGATTCTGCTGGGTGACCGCGTCTACGTGATGGGCGCCAGGCCTGGGCGGATCAAGCAGATTCTGGACGTGCCGATCGAACGCCCCCGGACCCTGGACATGGTCATGGAGCGCTCATTCATCGAGATGAAACGCGATATTTTCGGGCTGCTGCATGACGACCTGGAGGAGGTGCATTGAGTGTCACGCAATCCCCTGTAGGAGCCGGCTTGCCGGCGATGAGGCCATAACATCCAACATCTTCGTTGACTGACCCACCGCTATCGCCAGCAAGCTGGCTCCTACAGGGGATTGTGTCCGGCCCGGATTACGGCGCAGCCGGCAGGAGGAACCGCGCAATCACCGGCAGGTGATCGGAGATCCGCAACGTATCGTCCTGTCGCACCGTCGCCTCGACCCGTTTGATCCGGGGGCTGTAAAACAGGTAATCGACGGTGCGGTCCGGGCCGTTCAGGCCTGGATCATTCGGGTAGTGCGTCAGCCAACGTGCCCGATCGATGCCGCTGGCTTCGTTGTTGGTCGGGATCATCGGGTACTTGTCCCACAACAGGTGCAGGGCGCTGTCGGCGGAGTAGGGCGTGCGTTGTTCGGTGGGCAGGCGTCGATATTGCCCCAGCGGCAACAGGTTGAAGTCGCCGCCGATCAGCCACGGGGTGCTATGGCTTTCGTATTTGTCGAGGACTTTGGCCACCGCCGTCACCTGAGACTGTAGCGTTTCGTCAGGTTGGGTCGCACGGTCCAGATGGGTGTTGAGGACCGCCAGCTGCCCGCCGTCACTCAACGGCAGGTAAGTGGCCAGCAAGGCATTTTTCGGCTGGAACTGACGGCTGATGAAGTTAGTCGGCGCGACCGGCAGTTGCAGGCGTTCGGCGTGTTCGATCCGGTAGCGGCTGAGGGTTGCCAGTTGCCGGCCGACACTGCCGAAGATGTGCGGTTGCGGCACGAAGTCGGCTTTCCAGTCGAGGGCATGGGCGCTGCACGGATAGAGATCGGCGAGGCGTTCCTGAAGCAGTTTGAACTGGTTCTGGTAATCGCTGGCCTTGGCGCCGTCATCGAGCTCTTGCAGCAACACGAGGTCCGGTTGTTCGTCGCGAATCACCCGCGCCACTTCATCGAGGCTGAAGGCCATGTCTTCAGGCGTCGGTTTTTCGTCGTCGCCGGCGGCCAGGTCATTCCAGAACACATAGCGCTTACCCGCCAGGTACTGAACGTTCCAGGTCATCACTTTCAACGCCTGGCCGGGCACCAGTGTCGGTGCTTGAGCGTTGCAACTGACGGGCAAAACTTCCTTGGCTTCGGGGCGCCAGGTCAGGCTGTAGATCAGCAAGGCAATCAGGCCGATTGCTATCAACAGGCCCAGCAGGGTGTAGCGCAGTAGTCGGGTCATGGCTCGGCTTATAGCGTTACAAAAGATGGACCCGAGCATAACCGAGAGCCGGGCCGAAGCCCACGATCAGAGCGGCCGGTCGATTTTCTCGGGAACGTCGCTGATCAGCATGAACAAACGGAACAACACCACGCTGGTGAACAGTTGCAGGAAGCTGTGGGCGCTGTCGATCAGCAGGGAAATCACCGGGTTCTGCGGTTCCGGATACACGTTGAGCGTCACACCCTTGAGCACCCACAACGGGCCCATCACACACAGGATGCACACCAGAATGCGCAGGAAATGACCGCGGGTCAGGCGCAGGCTTTCCTTCATTGCCGCCAGCGGCGCCAGGCCGCGCAGAACCAGCAGGTATTCGCTGAACGCCAACGTCACCATCAGCCAGATGCCCGGCAGGAAGTACAACGACAGGCCGAGCAGGATCATCAATGTATTGAGCGCCGTGAGCAGGGCGAAGCGCGGCCACAGGTACGCGGACCTCGCCAGCAGGTCACGGTTGCGCGGCGATTCGCCACGGCTGCGCGCGTCGAGAAACAGGATCAGGGCGGCGGTGTACAGCGGGTATACCAGCAGGCCGACGATCACGCTCACGCCGGGAAAGCTGTCCGGCACGGTGTTGTGGTCGACCACTTGTTGCAGCAGCGCTTCGAAAATCACCAGCGGCAGGCACAGCCGCACGATCTGGCTCAGATTGCGCTTGAAGAAATACAGCGAGTCACGCAGTACATCGAACGGATTCATCAGTCGGTATCGCAGGTTGAAAGCAGTGGCCCACTTTAACCGATGCAGCGCGTCGGGGCGCAAACGTAAACGTTCGGTAAAGGTCATTGAAACAACTTGTTTCAGCCTCCATTAAGGTCGAGCGCCGTATCCTCCCTGGAGAAGGTCAACGATTTCCCCGGCAATCTACGAGGTCGCCATGAACACCGAAGAGCAAACCCTGATCGATGGACTGTTTTCCCGGCTGCAACAGGCCGAAACGGACGCAGCCCCGCGCGATGCCCTGGCCGAGGCGCGGATCAAGGAACATCTGGCTCGCCAACCCGCGGCGGGCTACTTCATGACCCAGGCGATTCTGGTGCAAGAGGCAGCGATCAAGAGCCTCGACGCACAGAACAAGCAACTCACCGAGCAAATCCAGCAATTGCAGGCCGAACTGCAATCGGCCAAGTCCCAGGCACCTGCTCCGGCGCCGAGCAGCGGTGGCTTCCTGTCGAGCATTTTCGGTGGCAGTTCCCGTGAAACGCCTGCGCCAAGTGCACCGCCCTCCAGCGGCGGCTGGCGTGAGCCGGGACGGCCGTCGTTCAACGCGCAGCCGCCACAGCAGAATTTCGGTGCGCCGCCACCGCAGCAGAACTACGCGCCGCAACAGCAGGCGCCGGCGGTTGGCAGCGGTTTCCTCGGCGGCGCACTGAAAACTGCAGCGGGTGTGGCGGGTGGCGTGATGCTGGCACAAGGCATCAGCAGCCTGTTCCATCACAACCAGCAGCCGGAAGTGGTGGAAGTGATCAAGGAAGAGCCGGCTCAGGTCAACGATCACAGCGGTGACAACGGCTGGGGCGATGACCAGCGCGTGGCTGACAACTCCCAAGACTATGCCGACACCGACTACAACGATGACAGTTCATCGTTCTTCGGCGGCGACGACGATTCCTTCGTCTGACACGCCATTCGTCCGGAGCGCTGCGGCGCTCCGGGCCGATTATTCGCGGAACATTCCTCCAGGCTGGCATACTGGGCAACTTTTCGGGCCCGGTGCCTGATCCCGCCTGCGCGAAAGAGGATGCACGGTGAAAAAAATTGCAGTGTTCGCCGATGTCCAGAACCTCTACTACACCGTGCGTCAGGCCTATGGTTGCCACTTCAACTACGCCGCGCTGTGGGCTGACATCAGCAAACAGGGCGATATCGTCGAAGCCTATGCCTACGCGATCGATCGCGGCGACAGCAAACAGCAGCAGTTCCAGCAGATCCTGCGCAACCTCGGTTTCACCGTGAAGCTCAAACCCTACATCCAGCGCAGCGACGGCTCGGCCAAGGGCGACTGGGACGTGGGCATCACCCTCGACATCATGGACGCCGCCGATCATGTCGACGAAGTGGTGCTGGCCTCCGGCGACGGTGATTTCGACATGCTGCTGGAACGCATCATCGCCAAGCATGGCGTGCAAGCGGTGGCCTACGGCGTACCGGGCCTGACGGCCAACTCGCTGATCCGCGCCGCCAGCCGCTACGTGCCGATCGAAGGCGCGTTGCTGCTCAAGAATTGATTTTTACGGAGTTGAAACAGGTTTGGAACGCATAGCAGTCATCGACTTTGAAACCACCGGGATCTCCCCGAGCAGCAGCTGCCGGGCCACGGAAATTGCCGTGGTGATCCTTGAACAGGGGCGCATCGTCGAGCGTTACCAAAGCCTGATGAATGCTGGCGTACGCGTCCCGGCCTTCATCGAACAACTCACCGGCATCAGCAACGCCATGCTGCGCACCGCGCCGTCGGCGGAACAGGTGATGAATGAGGTCAACGAATTTGTTGGCACCACGCCGCTGCTGGCGCACAACGCCGCGTTCGACCAGAAGTTCTGGGACTTTGAACTGGGGCGGATCAAGCGTACGCGGTTGCAGAACTTTGCTTGTTCGCTGCTACTGGCCCGTCGGCTGATGCCGGCTGCGCCGAATCACAAACTCGGCACCCTCACCACCTTCGCCAGCCTGCCCAACACCGGCAAGGCTCACCGGGCGATGGCCGACGCCGAGATGGCGGCCAACCTGACGGCGCATCTGGCGCAGGAGTTGCGGCAGAAGCACGGGTTGCGCGAGTTGTCCCATGATCTGCTGGTCAGCTTGCAGAAAGTCCCGGCGGCCAAAATCAACGAACACCTCAAGCGCCATCGCGGGTTCTGACAGAAACACCGCTGACCCCCTGTGGGAGCGAGCCTGCTCGCGATAGCGATTTATCATTCAACATCTATGTTGCCTGACACTCCGCCATCGCGAGCAGGCTCGCTCCCACATTTGATCACCTGCAACTTTAGACCGGTTTCCCTTCCAACTGTCCCAACGGCACGCGCTTCTCTATCGCGCTCGACAACACAATCGACGTCTTGCTGAACCCGAATGTGGCAATCCGGTTGATCAGCTCTTCCAGCTCCGGCATCGAGCCCACCGCCGCTTGCATGATCACGCACGGATCACCCGTCACCCGGTGACATTCGGTCAGCTGTGGGATTTTGATCAGGTCGTCGTAGGCTTTCTGATTACCGTGCTGGTTCAGGCGCAGTTCGATCACGCACTGGATCGGCAAGCCCAGCTTGGCCATGTCGACTTTCGCCTGATAACCGGTAATCACCCCGCTGGCCTCAAGTTTGGCCACGCGCTCGGCCACGGCCGGGGCGGACAGGTTCACTTTGCGTGCGAGGTCGGCGTAGGACGCACGACCGTTTTCCAGTAGGGCGCTGAGGAGCATGCGGTCGTATTTGTCCATGAGCGAATTCCTGAAAAATGGCTGGCTTTCGAAAACACGGTATATAGCGCTGATCTCCGTGATTTGAAAAGTGTACTGGCGCTATAAACAGGTTTTGTAACTTATTTTCTGCTGTTCGCCTTTCTAGAATAGCTGTTCATTTGTCCTTGCCTGCGAGCTGCCCCCCATGCCTGGCCTCCGTCGTTTTCCCTTGCCGTTGATCGCTGCCTTTTTCGCCTTGTACGTGATTTGGGGCTCGACTTACCTGGTGATCCGCATCGGCGTGGAGTATTGGCCGCCCTTGTTGCTCGCCGGTATTCGCTTTGTCATTGCTGGCACGTTGATGTACGCCTTCCTGCGCTTGCGCGGGGCGCCGGCACCGACCTGGGCGCAGTGGAAAGCGGCGGGGATCATCGGGATTTTGCTGCTGGCGTGCGGTAACGGCGGGGTCAGTGTGGCGGAACACATGGGCGTCGCTTCCGGCGTCGCGGCATTGGCGGTGGCGACGGTTCCGTTGTTTACCTTGCTCTGCGGCTATTTCTGGGGCGCGCGTAATACTCGTCTTGAATGGGCGGGGATTGTGCTCGGGCTGATCGGCATCGCCATGCTCAACCTCGGTTCCAACCTGCAATCGAGCCCGCTGGGTGCGATGTTGCTGATCTTTGCGGCGGCGGCCTGGGCGTTCGGTTCAGTCTGGAGCAAACACTTGCCGTTGCCCCAGGGCGCGATGGCCAGTGCCGTGGAAATGCTGGTGGGCGGCGTGGCGCTGCTGATTGGCAGTGCGATGAGCGGCGAACATCTGGAAGCCATGCCACCGATTGAAGGGTGGGCGGCGTTGGCCTACCTGACCTTCTTCGGTTCGATCATCGCCTTCAATGCCTACATGTACCTGTTGAAAAACGTACGTCCGGCAGCGGCCACCAGTTATGCCTACGTCAACCCGGCGGTGGCGGTGTTGCTGGGGATCGTGTTTGTCGGCGAGACCATCGGTATCGAAGAAGCCCTGGCCATGCTGGTGATCATCAGTGCCGTGGTGTTGATCGGTTTGCCGCAGTGGCGCCGGGCGCCGGAACGACCTGCTGCGGTGGTGCAGACAGAATCGAGTGTGAATTAGGGTAAACTGCGCGCCATTGCACACTTGTTTCGCACAACCGCGCTGAATTTTCCTACGGTAATCCCATGACTTTCGCCACCCTTGGCCTGATCGAACCCTTGCTGCGCTCTCTCGAGACGCTCGGCTACCAGACCCCGACGCCGGTTCAGGCGCAAGCCATTCCGGCGGTGCTGGCCGGTCGCGACCTGATGGCCGCCGCCCAGACCGGCACCGGCAAGACCGCCGGTTTCGCGCTGCCGCTGCTGCAATTGCTGGCCATGGAAGGGCCGAAAGTCACCGCCAACTCGGTGCGCGCATTGATTCTGGTGCCGACCCGCGAACTGGCCGAGCAGGTTCACGAAGCCGTGCGTCAGTACGCCGAGAACCTGCCGCTGAGCACTTATGCGGTGTATGGCGGCGTCAGCATCAACCCGCAAATGATGAAGTTGCGCAAAGGCGTCGACCTGTTGGTGGCGACGCCGGGCCGTCTGCTCGATCTGTTCCGCCAGAACGCGCTGAAGTTCAACCAGTTGCAAACCCTGGTGCTGGACGAAGCCGACCGCATGCTCGACCTGGGCTTTTCCGAGGAGCTGGGGAACATTTACCGCGTGCTGCCGAAGAAACGTCAGACACTGCTGTTCTCCGCGACCTTCTCCGATGCGATTCGCCTGCTGGCCGGGCAAATGCTCAATGATCCGCTGAGCATCGAAGTCAGCCCGCGTAACGTTGCCGCCAACACCGTTAAACAGTGGGTGGTGACGGTGGACAAGAAGCGCAAGCCGGAGCTGTTCATCCACCTGCTGCGCAAGGGCAAGTGGAAGCAGGTGCTGGTATTCGCCAAGACCCGCAATGGCGTGGACGCGTTGGTGGAAAAACTCCAGGGCCTGGGCATCAACGCCGACGGCATCCATGGCGACAAACCTCAGGCTACGCGTCAACGTGCGCTGGACCGTTTCAAGGCCAGCGAAGTGCAGATCCTGGTGGCCACCGATGTCGCGGCCCGTGGTCTGGACATTGAAGATTTGCCATTGGTGGTCAATTTCGACCTGCCGATCGTGGCAGAGGACTACATCCACCGGATCGGTCGTACCGGCCGTGCGGGTGCCACCGGGCAGGCCATTTCGTTGGTCTGCGCCGATGAAGTGAATTTGCTGTCGGCCATTGAGACGTTGACGCGTCAGACGTTGCCTCGGCAGATGGAACACGATTTCGAACCTGAGCACCGTGTGCCGGACACCGATGCCAGCGGTCAGGTGGTGAAGAAGCCGAAAAAACCGAAGAAGCCGAAGACGTCCAGCGGCGGTAAGCGCAATCTGGGTAAATGGGTTGAGAGCGGGGATGCTTCGGCGCCGGAGCCTTCGATCAAGCCTGTGCGTAAGGTGCCGGTGTTTAATACTGGGCCGCGTAAGCGTAAGCCTTGATTTACTGCGGCGGCTATTAGGCCGCCTTCGCGGGCAAGCCTCGCTCCTACAGATTAGTGGTGTCCTGTAGGAGCGAGGCTTGCCCGCGAAGGGCGCAACTCGGTCTCAAGACGTGCGCTTGAGCCACTCCACCATCCCCAACCCCGCCGCTCGCCCACTGGCGAAACACGCGGTCAGCAGATAACCGCCGGTCGGCGCTTCCCAATCCAGCATTTCCCCCGCGCAGAACACGCCAGGCAACTGCTTGAGCATCAAACGTTCATCCATCGCCTCGAACATCACGCCACCGGCAGTGCTGATGGCCTCGTCCAGTGGGCGGGTTTTCACCAATGTCAGCGGCAACGCCTTGATCGCTTTAGCCAACAACGCCGGATCGGCAAAGCATTCTGCCGGCGTCAATTCGCGCAGCAGTGCCGCTTTCACGCCATCTATCCCGAGCTGACTGTGCAGATGTTTGGACATTGAACGAGACCCGCGCGGTTTGCTCAGCGCCGCCTGAACTTTATCCACAGGCCGGCCCGGCAACAGGTCGAGGTGAATGGTCGCCGAGCCATGCTGATTGATCGCTTCGCGGATGGGCGCCGACAGGGCGTAGATCAAACTGCCTTCAATCCCGGTGGCCGTGATCACACATTCCCCGAGCCGAGGGATGTCGTCATTGAGTCCGATAGCGATATTTTTCAGCGGCGCGCCGGCGAATTTGCTGACCATCAATTCGCTCCAGGCCTGCACCTCGAAGCCGCAATTACTCGGCTGCAGCGGCGCCAGTCCTACGCCGTGCTGCTCCAGTGGCAGCATCCACGCGCCGTCCGAACCCAGGCGCGACCAACTGCCGCCACCGAGGGCGAGCAGCGTTGCTTCGGGCTTCAGGTTTTTTTCACCCTCAGGACTTTCAACGCGCAATCCACCGTTGTTATCCCAGCCGAGCCAACGATGGCGGGTGTGGATAACTACGCCGGCCTCTCGCAGGCGTTTGAGCCAGGCGCGCAACAGCGGCGCGGCCTTCATGTCGGTCGGAAACACCCGGCCGGAGCTGCCGACAAAGGTTTCGATGCCCAGGTCATGAATCCACTGACACAGCGCCTCGGCACCAAAGGCTCGCAGCAGCGGTGCAATCTGCGGTGCCCGCTCGGCGTAGCGTGAGAGGAATGCCGGGTAGGCTTCGGAATGGGTGATGTTCATGCCGCCCACGCCAGCGAGGAGAAATTTCCGACCTACCGAAGGCATGCCGTCGTACAGATCGACCTTGATTCCGGCCTGGCTCAACACTTCGGCGGCCATCAGGCCGGCGGGGCCGCCGCCGATGATGGCGACTTTAGGGGGGAGGGCGGCGGAAGATTGGGTCATGGAATGCGCTGCGGTTCGGCGGAATAAGCCGGGCATTCTACCAGCACGGTTAACTGTAGGAGCGAGCCTGCTCGCGATGGCGGTGGGTCAGTCAAAATCGATGTTGGATGTGAGGGCCTCATCGCGAGCAGGCTCGCTCCCACATTGGTTCCGGGGTGTTCATAAAATAGTGATCAAAAAACAACCAGCGCTCTGCATGCCATATGCAGCATGGCCTGTAGGCCCTTTCGCTCAGGTTATCCACAGGCAGTTCCACAGGCATTGTGGGTAAAGGCGCACACCTCAATGACAACCTGATGACGCCCACACCCGCTGCGCGCTGTGATGCAGGATGCCGTGACGCCGCGCCAGCGCCTTGCGGTCCTTGCTGTAGCCGCCGCCGATCACCCCGACCACCGGAATATCCCGCCCGAGGCAATGGCGCATCACGCTTTCATCCCGAGCGGCCACGCCTTCGTCTGTCAGCTTCAGGTAACCGAGCGCGTCGTCCTTATGCACATCGACCCCCGCGTCATACAGCACCAGGTCCGGCTGGTAGAGCGGCAGCAAATAATTCAGCGCGTCGTCGACGACCTTCAGGTAGTCGGCATCGCCCATGCCCTTGGGCAGCGGGATGTCCCAGTCACTTTCGGCCTTGCGTGCAGGAAAGTTCTTCTCGCAGTGCAGGGAAACGGTCACCGCGTCCGGGGTGTTGTGCAGAATCCGTGCAGTCCCGTCGCCCTGATGCACGTCGCAATCGAAGATCAGCACCCGATTCACACGACCGCTTTCCAGCAGGTAATGGCTGATCACCGCCAGGTCGTTAAAGATGCAGAACCCCGCCGGGTAGTCGTAATGCGCGTGATGCGTGCCGCCGGCCAAGTGACAGGCCAATCCATGTTCCAGCGCCTGTTCTGCCGCCAGTAGCGAACCGCCGACCGCCCGCACCGTGCGCCGGGCCAGGGCTTCATTCCACGGCAGGCCAAGACGCCGCTGGTCTTCGCGGGACAACTCGCCGCTCATGTAGCGTTCGATATAGGCAGCGTCATGTGCGAGGGCGAGAATTTCCGGCGGGCAGAGTTCCGGGCGCAGCAGGTCGGCGTCCCGGGTCAGCCCGCTGTCCACCAGGTGATCGCGCAGCAGGCGAAACTTGTCCATGGGGAAGCGGTGGTCCGCCGGGAACTCGGGGCTGTAGTCTTCGTGGTAGATCAGTGGCAGCGGCATGACGGGCTTTTATGAGTACGGCGTGTAGGAATGAGTGAACGATCCTACCAGCGATGTAGACTTACGGCATGGAAACGGAGGGGCACGATGGAGCCGATACTGGAACTCGAGAGCGCGCGACTGCTGTTGCGGCAGTGGCGTGACGAGGATTTGCCGGCGTTTGCGGCGATGTGCGCCGATCCACAGGTGATGCGTTATTTCCCGGCGCCCTTGAGTCGACTGGAAAGTGCTTCGCTGATCGGGCGGATTCGTGGGCATTTCGCCGAGCATGGTTTTGGTCTCTGGGCGCTGGAGCGCAAGGACACCGGTGCATTCATCGGTTTTACCGGGCTCGGCGCGGTCGGTTTCGACGCGCCTTTCACGCCGGCCATCGAGATTGGCTGGCGCCTGGCCCGCGAACACTGGGGCTTGGGTTACGCCAGTGAGGCGGCGTGGACCGCTCTGCGCTGCGGGTTTGACCGGGTGGCGCTGCAAGAGGTCGTGTCCTTCACCACGGAAACCAACACGCCATCGCAGAAAGTCATGCAGGCCATCGGTATGCACCATGATTCAGCCGGTGACTTCGACCACCCGAAACTCGCGGTCGATCATCCTCTGCGTCACCATGTGCTGTACCGCATCACCCGTGAACAATGGCTGCAAACCTTGCATGGATAAGACGGCCCGGACGTTTACAATGGCGCCAATGATGGCCCTGGCCGGAAACTGAATCGACCGCCGCAGCCAAGACTGCGCGGCATTGCGATGTGTGAGGAGAGTCTGAATGAGCCAAGTGTTGGATGATCTGGTCGATTTGCTGACCCTGGAACCGATCGAAGAAAACCTGTTCCGTGGCCGCAGCCAGGACCTGGGCTTTCGTCAGTTGTTCGGCGGCCAGGTGATCGGTCAGTCCCTGTCGGCGGCCAGCCAGACGGTCGAAGTCGCGCGTCATGTGCATTCGATGCACGGTTATTTCCTGCGTCCGGGCGATTCCACGTTGCCCGTGGTGTATCAGGTTGATCGGGTTCGCGACGGCGGCAGTTTCAGCACGCGTCGGGTCACGGCGATCCAGAAGGGCAACCCGATCTTCACGTGCAGCGCGTCGTTCCAATATGACGAAAAAGGCTTCGAGCATCAGGGCCAGATGCCGACGGTGGTCGGGCCGGAAAACCTGCCCTCGGAACTGGAGCTGACCCATCAGCGCGCGCACCTGATCCCCGAGCACATGCGTGAAAAACTGCTGTGCCCGAAGCCGATCGAATTCCGCCCGGTCACCGAGAAAGATCCCTACAACCCGCAGCCATCCGATCCGGTCAAGTACGTCTGGTTTCGCGCCGACGGCGCGCTGGCCGACTCCCCGGCGCTGCACAAATACCTGCTGGCCTACGCGTCGGACTTCAATCTGCTGACCACCTCGATGTTGCCCCATGGCAAGTCGGTCTGGCAGAAAGACATGCAGGTCGCCAGCCTCGATCACGCGCTGTGGTTCCATGCGGATCTGCGTGCCGATGACTGGTTGCTGTACGCGATGGACAGCCCGTGGGCCGGCAATTCCCGTGGGTTCAGCCGTGGCAGCGTGTTCAATCGCGCCGGGCAACTGGTGGCGTCGGTCACTCAGGAAGGGCTGATCCGTCACCGCAAGGATTGGGCATGAGCCTGGCCGAGGTGCGGCACTGGGTGTTCGACATGGACGGCACCCTGACGGTGGCCGTGCATGACTTCGCGGCGATTCGCGTGGCGCTGGCGATCCCGGCCGAAGACGACATCCTGACCCACCTCGCCGCGCTGCCGGCTGCTGAAGCCGCGGCCAAACATGCATGGTTGCTGGAGCATGAACGGGATCTGGCGCTGGGTTCGAAACCGGCGCCGGGTGCTGTGGAACTGGTGCGCGAGTTGGCGGGGCGCGGTTATTGCCTGGGCATTCTTACGCGCAATGCTCGGGAGTTGGCGCATGTGACGCTGGAAGCCATTGGCCTGGCGGACTGCTTCGCGGTGGAGGATGTGCTGGGGCGTGATGAAGCGCCGCCCAAGCCGCACCCCGGTGGTTTGTTGAAATTGGCCGAGGCCTGGAACGTACCGGCGAGCGAGATGGTGATGGTCGGTGATTACCGGTTTGATCTGGATTGCGGAAGAGCGGCGGGGGCACGGACGGTGTTGGTGAATCTGCCGGATAACCCGTGGCCGGAGCTGACCGATTGGCATGCGGCGGATTGCGTGGCGTTGCGGGAAATGTTGTTGGCTTGAGGGACCCTTCGCGGGCAAGCCTCGCTCCTACAGAGTTACACGTAGGAGCGAGCGGTGCGGCGACCCGACTTGCCCGCGAAGGCGTCATCACTGCCCGAACAAAACCTTCTGCCCCTCCGGCGACGTAAACATCCCATCCCCGTTATGCCCAACCCCGGGCACTTCGATCAATTGCTGATTCAATCCTTGCGGATGGCTGCGCTTCAAAAACTCAAAATAATTGCGCCCGCGAATCAATCGATTAGCGCCCTGGGCTTTCGCCTCACAACTTTTATCCAGCGCCGGATGGTTCGGATCAATGTCCTGCTGCCCCAGTAGATAAACGATGTCACGCTGAACGTAGTTTTCCTCCAGTTGCGCGGGCGTTTGTCCTTCGGCGTAAGCGGGCAAATCTGACAGGCCGTACTTCCAGCGATTGAACGCCGGGCAGCCGGCGTGACTGAACGCCACTGGCCGCCGCTCATCGAAATACGCGTAGGAAGACGGGTTGGCGATGACGTAGCGCACGTGCACGCCAGCCGCCTTGAGCTCCGGTTGATCGTGACTCAACAACGCATAACGCTGAACCACCTGAGCGCCGCCCGAGTGGCCCGCGATGACAACATCCTTCACGTCCGGAAACTGTCGACGATCGCCGAGCCGGGCGATGATCTGGTCGAGTGCCGCGTAGGAGCTCAGGGCAAACGGAGCGGTGGATAAACCGCCGGCCATCCAGTCATTGCCCCGCCAACGCAACACGGTGTCGGCGACTGGATGGAGTGCCACGTCGGTTTCATTGAGAAATTGCGGAGCGATCACCAACGTATTGGCGCTTTGCCCGGCTTGCTCTGCCGCCCGCTCGGCACTCTGGCGGTAGGTTTCAGCATTGCGCAACCGACCGTGGATGATGATCAGCACGCGCTCGATTTTCGCCGGCGCCTGGCCGATGCCCACCGCTATCTCACCTTCTTTCAACAAGAGTCGGCCGGGGCTGATCTCCTTGACCCCATGCTCGGCAGCCTGGGTACAGGTGCAAGTAAACAACAACATCAACAACCACTTTTTCATTTACAGATTTTTCGCCGCAAAGGTATCGCACTGGCCCACCTGGCCTTGCGCAAATCCGGTTTTGAACCAGCGCACCCTTTGCGCCGACGTGCCATGGGTAAACGAGTCCGGCACCACGCGACCCTGGCCTTGCTGCTGCAAGCGGTCGTCGCCGATGGCGTTGGCGGCATTCAAGGCTTCTTCGATGTCGCCCGGCTCCAGCCAGTTCAGGCGTTGCTGTGCATTGTTGGCCCAGACACCCGCGAGGCAATCCGCTTGCAGTTCCTGACGCACCAACAAGCCACCGTCACCTTCCATTTGCCGGCCTTGCTGACGGGCGGCCTGAATTTTCGCGGAAACACCGAGCAAGGTCTGAACGTGGTGTCCGACTTCGTGAGCGATCACGTAGGCCTGAGCGAAATCACCCGCAGCGGCAAAGCGTTGCGACATTTCCTGGAAGAAACTCATGTCCAGGTAAACCTTCTGGTCTGCGGGGCAATAGAACGGACCGGTCGCCGAGGTGGCCAGGCCGCACGCCGAGTTCACCCGGTTGCTGAACAGCACCAGCGTAGGATCTTTATACTGTCGGCCGGCCTGCTGGAAAATCTGGCCCCAGGTGTCTTCGGTGTCACCGAGGATCGAACGGACGAATTCCGCCCCTTCATCATTGGCTGGCGGTGCCTTGCGGGTTTGCGTCGGTGCCGGTGCCGATTGCTCGGTCATCTGCCCGGTGAGTTGGCCGAGGATCTGCAACGGGTCCTGGCCGGTGATCCAGCCGATCCCGACAATCAGAATGATCGCGGTCAGGCTCAGGCCCTTGCCGCCACCAAAACGCATCCCGCCGCCGCCACCGCCGACATCATCACCACGGGCATCGACCACGTTGTCGCTGCGTCGGCCTTTTTTCCATAGCATGTGGGAATCCTCTGATTATCGTGGGGATGAGTGTTGCTGGTGAGTGGGAGCGGCGCCAGTCCGGTCGTCCGGCTTTTATGCGGGCGGGAACATTACTGAGTGTATTGAACGTGGATAGCCCATCGAATTCCGTCAGGTGATGGGTTTTTTATGACGTCAGGGCGAACGCCCTATGACTTGTAGGAGCCGGCTTGCCGGCGATAGCGTCCGTGAGATCGCCATCGCCGGCAAGCCGGCTCCTACGAAAAGCAGTCCGGTGCTTACCGGTCGAACGCATCCCACACCGGCGCGAAGTCAGGGCTGACCAGTCGTTCGCGTTTCGACAAACCGGCAATCAACGCCCGGTCTTCGTCATCGAGCTGGACGTCCAGCGAGGCCAGGTTGGCCAGTTGATTAGCCTCGCTGCTGGCCTTGGGGATCGCCGCAACGTTCGGTTGATCAAGCAGCCATTTGAGCGCCACTTGTGTCGGCAGAACCCCGTGTCTGGCGGCGATCTGCTGGATTTGCGGGATGTCCGAGACCTTGTTGCGGGCCAGTGGCGAGTAGGCCGTCAGTGCCAGGTCATGTTGACGGGCGTAGTCCAGCAGCGCGTTTTGTCCGAGCAATACGTGGTATTCGACCTGAATGGCTGACAGCGGTGCGCCCAGTTCTTCGACGACTTTGCGCAGCAGCGGCAGCGGAAAATTCGCCACGCCGATATTGCGCGCCAGGCCTTGCTCTTTGAATGACACCAGGGTT
Organism: Pseudomonas sp. BF-B-15; assembly: GCF_019946675.1. NCBI lineage: Bacteria > Pseudomonadati > Pseudomonadota > Gammaproteobacteria > Pseudomonadales > Pseudomonadaceae > Pseudomonas > Pseudomonas sp. BF-B-15. Next base: position 9,381 of record NZ_JAGYFZ010000017.1, on the reverse strand, counting down.
TCGATCGTGCGTGGCAGGTCCCAATCGGTGGTCGGCCAGTGGATCATGAACAGGTCAACGTAATCGCTGCGCAAGGCCTTGAGACTGCGATCCATGGAGTGGCGCATGGCATCGGGTTGCAGTTGATCCCACCAGACTTTGGTGGTGACGTGGATCTGCTCGCGAGGCGTAGGACTGTTCACCAACGCCTGACCGACGGCTTCTTCGTTGTTGTAGGCGGCAGCGGTGTCGATATGCCGATAGCCCAACTTCAACGCCTGTTCAACGGCGCGTGTGCATTCTTCGCCGAGCATCGGCCAGGTGCCGAGGCCGAGTTTGGGCATGTTCAAACCCTGTGCATTAACGATGCGCTGCATGGTCGATCTCCTGTTCGTAAGCAGTGATGCCGGCGATATGTCGCGCGGCGATGTAGCCGAACGTCAGCGCCGGGCCGAGATTAATGCCACCGGCGGGGTAATGCCCGCCCATGATGCTGGCCATGTCGCCGCCCGCGGCGTACAACCCGGCGATGGCCTGGCCGGATTCGCCGAGGACCTGGGCGTGTTGATTGACCTTGAGCCCGGCGAAGGTGCCGAAGCAGCCGGGCTGGACCTTCACCGCGTAAAACGGCCCTTGCTCGATGGGCGCAACGCACGGGTTGGGTTGCTGCAAGGCGTCTCCCTGTTTGCGGTTGTAAGGCGTCGAACCGCGACCAAACAAGGGGTCTTCACCGTTGCGCGCATGCTGGTTGTAGTCCGCCACAGTGCTGCGCAAGCCGTTCGGGTCGATGCCGCAGGCGTGGGCCAATTCCTCGATCGTGTTGCCGGTTTTCAGATAGCCGCTGCGGATAAAGGATGACAACGGAACCGGAAACGGTCGAGAGATGCCCAGTCCATATCGGCGTTGAAAACCATGGGTGCAAATCAGCCAGGAGGCAACCTCTTCGCCGGCAGGCGCAGCGGCAACCATGGCCGTTACATAGTCGTAGTAGCCGTTCGCTTCATTGACGAAGCGCTGGCCGTTGCTCAGTACGCCGATGATCCCCGGTTTGCCCCGCTCGATGATGTGCGGGAAGTGACCGATGCTGCCATCCCTGTGTGGCACTTGCGAAACCGGCGCCCACGCTACGGGAGAGGCCATGTCGGTGTTGACCCGGGCCCCGGCGCTTTCGCCCAGGCGCAAACCGTCACCGGCCACGCCGAGGGGGGGCAGCGCCCAGTGTTCGTTGCCGGTCGGTGTGCGGGGGAACAGTGCCTTGCGCCGCTCGGTGTCATTGGCAAACCCACCGGCCGCGAGCACCACAGCCTTGCGTGCATGGATGCGGACCTTGCCCTTGGCGGTGCTCACCAGCGCGCCCCGGACCTTATCGCCTTCGCGAAGCAACTCGCTGACAGGCGCTGATTCCCAGAGCAGCACGCCAAGGTCTTCGGCAGATTTTGCCAGGCGTGCGACCAGCGCCACGCCGTTGACCAGCTGCATCGCCCGGCCATGCACAATCAGGTCGAGCAGGTGCCGGGTGAAGCGCCGGGTGACGTGCCACGCGGCGGGCACCGAACGGGTCAGGTTGAGAAATGCGGCCAGGTCCGCCCCCGCCATGATCGGCATGCCCATGAACGAAGTTTCCCGCATGGTTTTGCGAAGACGCCTCAGCAGCTTGCCGACTTTTCGCCCGTCATAGGGCGCAGCGATCACCGAACGTCCGCCCGTACCAGCACCGGGCGTATCGCCATGTATGTCGGCGATGGCATTGCCATCGGCGAATTGCAGCGAGGTGTGCTGTTCGAAAAAGGCGACCATCCGTGGGCCCGCCTCAAGGAACGCATCGATCATTGCCGGTTCGTAGCGTTCACCGAGTTCATGCTTGAGATAGGTGCGCGGCAACTCGACGTCTTCGACGATGCCGGCGCGGCGGGCCAGAGGATTGCACGGCACCCAGGCCCAGCCGCCGGACCACGCCGTGGCTCCGCCGAATACCGGGTCTTTCTCCACCACGATGACTTTCAATCCGTGCCATGCAGCGGTGACCGCTGCCGATAACCCGGCTGCACCGGAGCCGACGACCAAAACATCGCAGTCGATATCTGGAGAGCTGTGGGATTCGGCAGGCATTGTTTAAAACTCCGGTGCGTATTTTTAGAATGTGATTCCAGAAAATATAGCGACGTGAATCCGCTCGGCAACCACTCAGCCGATAAAACGGGCGGTTACCGAACAAGCAGTTCCAGATTTCGCATTAGGCGGTTTGTCTTCTAGAATCGGGCAAATTTCAGGCGGAACCTTCCATGGCCGGCAGTCAGATCGAACGTGTTTTCAGCGTGCTGGAAAGCCTCACCAGTGACCCTCGCGGCCTGCCGATGCAGACGCTGGCAGAGCAACTGGACATCCCTAAAAGCGCGACTCATCGCTTGCTCGCCGAGCTGATTCGGCTGGGTTACGTGCGGCAGAATCCGGATAACCTGCGCTATCACTTGTCGACCAAACTGGTGGCCATGGGGTTCCGTTATCTGTCGGGAAGCGGCGCCGATATCGTGCAGCCAGTGCTTGATCGCCTGGCCCAGGAAACCGGTGAACTGGTGCGCCTCGGGGTCATCGAGGGCGAGCGTCAAACCTGGATCGCCAAGTCCCAGGGCGCCCGCTCCGGCCTGCGTTATGACCCGGACATGGGCCGTGATGCGCCGCTGTTTTACACGGCGTCGGGCCATGCGTGGCTGGCGTGCATGAGCGATGCCGAAGCGTTGTCGCTGGTGGAACGCCAGGGCGGCGAGCGGCCAAAAGACCTCGGGCCGAACGCGCCGCGCTCCAACATTGAATTGCTCGAGCGCCTGCGTCTGGCGCGGGAGCAGGGCTATGCCTGGGTTGAAGAGAGCTCGGCCGTTGGCACTTCGGCGATTGCGGCGGTGGTGCGTCATCCGAGCGATGGGCGAGTGATCGGGGTGCTGAGCATTGCCGGGCCGAGCGCGCGGATGCCGGGGGCGCGGCTGCACGAGTTGGCGCCGTTGTTGTTGAGATTTGCCGAAGAATTGTCGGCGGCGAGTCTGGCGTCAGAATTCTTCAGTTAACCACCGCCGCACAGGTAACCCTGTGGGAGCGGGCTTGCTCGCGAATGCGGTCTTTGTTCGCCGGAAAGTTGTGCGTTGTTCGCACGCTTTCGTGAATCGCTTGTGTAAGAATCTGGAACCAGGTTCTAAATTGTTGAGGGTCAATCAACAATAATCACAAGAGGACCGCACCATGACTTCGCCCGTTCGCATCGCCCTGATCGGTGCCGGCAACATGGGCCAGCAGCATTACCGGCATCTGCACACCCTGAAGGACGCGACCCTGTGCGCGGTAGCCGATCCTGGCCCGCAAGCGGCAAGCCTCGCCGCCGAATGGGGCGTGGGGTATTTCGCCGATCACCGTCAGATGCTGGAGCAGGTGAAGCCGGACGCGGTCATCGTGGCCAACCCGAACACGCTGCACGTCAGCACCGCGCTCGATTGCCTGGCTGCCGGCGTGCCGGTCCTGCTGGAAAAACCGGTCGGCGTGCACTTGGATGAGGCGCGCGAGTTGGTGGCTGCCTCGAAAGCCACCGGCGTCCCGGTGCTGGTCGGCCATCATCGTCGGCACAATCCACTGATCGTCCGCGCCCGCGAACTGGTGCAAAGCGGTGCTTTGGGGCGGCTGACGACGGTGACCGCTCTCTGGCAATTGCGCAAACCCGACAGTTATTTCGAAACGCCGTGGCGCCGCGAGCCAGGCGCGGGAATGTTGCTGACCAACCTGATCCATGACCTCGATCTGCTGCGTCATCTGTGCGGCGAAGTGCGGCAGGTTCAAGCGATCACCAGCAATGTCGTGCGCGGGTTTGCCAACGAGGATTGTGCGGCGGTGTTGCTGCAATTCGACAACGGCGCACTGGGCAGCCTGACCGGTTCCGACGCGGTGGCGGCGCCCTGGAGTTGGGAGCTGGATTCCGGGGAGAACCCGGTGTATCCGCGTCAGGCGGATCAGCCGTGTTACTTGCTGGCTGGTACCGGCGGCGCGTTGAGCATTCCGCAACTCAAGCGCTGGCATTACGCCGACGCTGATGGGGGATGGCATCAACCCTTGTTGCCGATGCAGGAAAGCGTCAGCGCCGATGAAGCCCTGGGTTTGCAGCTGCAGCATTTCGTGCGCGTGGTGCGTCGGGAAGTCGAGCCGTTGGTCAGCGCTGCCGATGCGGCACGCACACTGGCGTTGATCGAAGCCATCCGCGAAGCCGCCGAAACCGGTCGCGCCTGCACCCCTGTGCTGATCGAGGAATGAACATGAATGAACGGATCTTTTCCCTGGCCAGCCTGACGGTACTGGAGTTGTCACCGCCGCAGATGGTGGACGTCGCGGCACGTGCCGGTTACAGCCACGTGGGACTACGCCTTGAGCCGGCGACACCCGAAGAACATCACTTTGCGCTGGTAGCCGATGTCGGTTTGCGGCGTGAGACGCTGGCACGGCTGCGCGACACCGGTATTCGTGTGCTGGATGTTGAAATCCTGCGTCTTAAACCGGACACCGTCGTCGCCGACTTCGAGAAAATTCTGGCAGTCGGTGCGGAGTTTGGTGCCAGTGAATTGCTGGTGGCGGGTAACGATTTTGACGAGCAACGGCTGACGGAAAACTTCGCCCGGCTCTGTGATCTGGCGGCGCCTTACGGACTGCACCCGCACCTGGAGTTCATGCCCTGGACTGATGCGCGCAATCTTGAACAAGCGGTGCGCATTGTCGAAAACGCTGATCGTGAAAACGGCGCGGTATTGGTTGATGCTTTCCATTTCGACCGCTCGGGTTCTCGGCTGGAAGATCTGGCCAAAGTCGCCCCGTCACGGTTACGGTATGCGCAGTTGTGCGATGTGGCGGGGCCGCGACCGACGGACATGGCGGAGATTTTGCGTCAGGCCCGCAACGAGCGACGTTTTCCAGGGGATGGCGATTGTGATCTGGCGGGGTTGTTGCAGTGTTTGCCGGCCGATATTCCGCTAAGCCTGGAGATTCCAACGGTGAAGTTGTTGGAGCAGGGCGTGAGCGGGTTGCAACGGGCGCAAATGGCGCTGGATAAGGCCCGGGAATTGTTGGCAAGAATCTAGAAGGTGCTGCGCACCTGTTCGCGGGCAAGCCACGCTCCTACAAGAGCAATGAGTAACCCTGTAGGAGCGAGGCTCGCCCGCGAAGCTTTTGACTTTCGAAGTAAAAAAGGATCCCCAATGACCGTCAGCACCCCGCTCTCCGGCGTAAACCAACCCTTCAAAGGGATTTTGCTGATCGTCTTCGCCACCTTTCTCTTCTCAAGCCATGACGCCTTGTCGAAATACCTTTCGGGGTTCTACCCGATCGTCATGGTGGTCTGGGCCCGGTATGTGGTTCACACCTTGTTGATGGCCGGGATTTTTCTGCCGCAATCCGGGCTGCGAGTCCTACGCACCAAACGGCCGTTGCTGCAATTGCTGAGGGCGTTGTGCCTGTTGGGCACCAGTCTGTTTTTCACCACAGGCTTGCAGTACATCCCGTTGGCCGAAGCCACCGCGGTCAACTTTCTTGCACCGGTCCTGGTGACTGCGCTGTCGGTGCCGCTGCTGCGTGAGCGCGTCACCCGTGGCCAATGGATCGCGGTGATTTGCGGATTTATCGGCGTATTGATCATCGTCCACCCCGGTGGTGATCTGTTCACGCCAGCGGTGCTGCTGCCGCTCTGCTCGGCGCTGTTTTTCTGCTTCTATCAATTGCTCACCCGCAAGCTCAGCAGCGTCGACAGCCCGACCACCAGCAACTTTTTCGCCGGGTTGTGCAACACCCTGGTGATGAGTGCGCTGGTGCCGTTCTTCTGGCAAGTGCCGAGCCTTGGGCATGGATTGATGATGGTGGCGCTGGGTGCGTGCGGGATGACGGCGCACTTGTTTCTGACTCAGGCGTTCCGCTACGCCGCTCCGGCGCTGTTGGCGCCGTTCGGCTATTGCCAGATTGTCTTCGCCGGCGTGCTCGGCTGGTTGCTGTTTTCCCACACGCCGACCCTGACCACGGTGGTCGGGATCGCGGTGATTTGTTGCAGCGGTTTGGCGGCGGCCTGGCAGCAAAGCCGTCGCTGAACAGGGTCAGAATCTGAAGCGCACCACCAGGTTTTGCAGGCCGGTCGCCAGTTGCGACAGTTCCTGGCTGGTGGCGCTGGTCCGGGTCGAGGCGTCGGCACTTTCCAGCGACAGGTCGCGGATATTCAGCAAATTGCGATCCACCTCGCGGGCCACTTGCGCCTGTTCCTCTGACGCGCTGGCGATCACCAGATTACGCTCATGGATCTGCTCCATGGCCCGGGTGATTTCTGCCAGTGCCAGACCCGCCTGTTCGGCAATCGACAAGGTGTCGGCGACGCGCTGACTGTTGTCGTGCATCGACAGCACCACGCTGTCGGTATCGCCCCGCACCCGGCCAATCATCTGCTCGATTTCGCGGGTCGATTGCTGAGTGCGATGAGCCAGCGCCCGTACTTCATCGGCCACCACTGCAAACCCACGCCCGGCTTCCCCGGCACGCGCGGCCTCGATGGCGGCATTGAGCGCAAGCAGGTTGGTCTGTTCGGCGATGGCGCGGATCACGTCCAGCACCTTGCCGATTTCCCGGGATTGCTCGGCCAGCGTCTGCACCTGTTGCAGAGCGATGCCGGCATTGCTGCTCATCGCCTGAATCGAATCCAGTGTCTCAATGACCCGCGTCTGGCCCTGGTTGGCTTGCTGCGTGGACAGGCGAGTGCTGTCGGAAGTCGACACCGCGTTACGTGCGACTTCTTCCACCGCGACCGTCATCTCGTTGACGGCCGTGGCGGCTTGTTCGATTTCATTGTGTTGCTGTTGCAGCCGAGCGGAATCCTGCCGAGTGTTCTGATTCATCTGCTGCGCAGCCGCCGCCAATTGCGTCGAGGTGCCGCTGATCAGTTGCAGGGTTTCGCGCAGGCTGGTTTGCATGGCCGACAAGGCCTTGAGCAAACGTGCGGTTTCATCGCTGCCGTGGCTGTGGATCGGTTTACTCAAGTCCCCGGCGGCGACTTGCTCGGCCACGGCGACAGCCTGACGGATCGGAACGACGATGCTGCGAATCAGCAGCCAGGCCAGGCACAAGGTCAGGAGCGCAACGGCGATCAGCGCACCGATCACGGTGAACTTCACTTGGTTGTAAAGCGTATCGGCCTGGTTGGCCGACAGGCTGACTTCATTGGCGGCAAGGGCCATCAATTCGGCGAACTGGTCACCGGTCTGGGTCGAGTACTCCTGGATTTTTCCGTTGAGCAGCGCGGTCATGTCTTCGCTGCGGTTCTCCCGCGACAGCGCTTCATATTGAGCCAACGCCTGACGGTAACGGGTGACGGTGGCAACGAACTTTTCGTACGGCTCCCGGTTGTAATCACCGACCAGCGGGGTGAATTTTTCCAGCGTCTCGCCCAGCCAGCCTTGTACTTGATGCAGGCGTGTGACGGTAGCATCGAGCACTTTGGGGTCGCGGTTGAGTGCCATGCGCAGGCTGAGTACGCGAATGCTCAGGACGTAGTCGCGGATTTCACCCAGGTAGCGAACGCTCGGCAGGGAGATGTTTTCCGTGTGCTGACCGGTGGCGCGGACCTGCGCAACCTGTTTGAGGGCGAACAATCCCTGCAACAGAACCAGCAGGGCGATAACGCCGAAGCTGATCACGGCGCGTTTGGCAATGCTCAAGTGACCTGGCGACATGGTGGGTCTCTGTGGTGTTGAGAAAAAAGGGGACATTCATAAATCCTGCGCATAAAAAAACGCAGGCCCGGGATCAGGCCTGCGTTTGGGGTGTATCAGTTTTCGACTGTAGGAATCTTGCGCGGCGCCATGAAGTACATCCAGGTCAGCGCGATGAAGTACATCGCCGGAATGATGGTGAACAGCACGGTGTAGTTGTTGTTGGTGATGGTCAGAATGTGGCCGACCAACTGGGTCATGAACATCCCGCCAATCGCCGCACACATACCGCCGAAGCCGAACACCGTACTCATCATGTGTTTAGGCGTGTAGTCCATCACCAGGCTCCAGATGTTCGCGGTCCAGGCCTGGTGTGCACCGATGGCCAGGGAGATCGCAAACACCGCCACCCACAGGCTGCTCGAACCGGCGGCCATGACCACGCCGATGATGCAGCAGGCGAACAGGAACATCGACATCAGGCGCGCCTTGATCGGGTTGATCCCGCGGCCGATCAGGAACGAGGACAGGATGCCGCCGCCAACGCTGCCGAAGTCAGCGGTGAGGTAGATGATGATCAGCGGGATACCCATCTGGGTCACGTTGATCCCCAGGTTGTATTGCTGATTGAGGAACGGTGGCAGCCAGTACAGGTAGAACCAGAACACCGGCGCGGTGATCGAGTAGGCGAGGGCGAAGGCCCAGGTGCCACGCATGCGCAGGATTTTGGAGAACGGTACGCGGGATTGTTCCGGTTCGACTTCCTTCTGGATGTAGTCCAGTTCCGATTGTTTAACGCTTGGGTGATCTTCCGGGTTGAAGTACTTCAGGCCCCAGAACAGCAGCCAGATACCGCCCAGCGACGCCATGCACAGGAACGCGGCTTGCCAGCCCCACACGTGCAGGATCAGTGGCAGCAGCATCGGGGTGAACATCGCACCGACGTTGGTGCCGGCGTTGAAGATGCCGGTGGCCACGGCGCGTTCGCCGGCCGGGAACCACAACCGCGTGGTTTTCACGCAAGCCGGGTAGTTGGCGGCTTCGGTCAGCCCGAGGATAAAGCGGCAAACCATGAAGCCGACCGCTGACGTGGCCAGGCCATGGGCGCCGGTTGCCAGGCTCCAGAGCAGCACGGCGCAGAAGAACACGCGCTTCACGCCGACCCGGTCGATCAGCCGGCCTTGCAGCACGAAACCGATGGCGTAGCCGACCTGGAACCAGAAGTTGATGTTGGCGTAATCCATCGCCGTCCAGCTCATTTCCTTGGCCAGGATCGGCTGCATCACGCCCAGTGCGGCACGGTCGATGTAGTTCAGGGTGGTGGCGAAAAACACCAGCGCCAGCATGCCCCAACGGGTCTTGCCGACGGCCATGGCGCCGCGGATCTTGTCGCCGATGCCACCGACGGCAGGAGTCGTGGAGGAACGCTCCACGGGAGAGCTTTGAGAAGGAGTCATGTAGGCCACCGATTATTTTTATGTGGTGTTCTGAGTCTTGGGTCACCGAGACCGATGGTTGTGACCGGACTCAATGTGTAGTGGATGGTGGGCAGTGGACGAAAAATCGTCAATTCGCCAAAGGCCATTGTGTTCGATAATCGCACGGAAAACTAACCGGATAGTACACTTTGAATTGCTGTGCTCGATACTACAGCCAATAATTTACTCCATGAAAAACGCGGTCCCTGTAGGAG
>NZ_JAGYFZ010000169.1:0-6898 GCF_019946675.1 Pseudomonas sp. BF-B-15 | reverse complement strand
GCTTTGGGCGCCCTCAAGGGCCCCTTCGCGGGCAAGCCTCGCTCCTACAAGGGGATGCATACGCCAGAAAATTAGCGGCGTTTGCTGCCGCCGAGCAACGACCCCATCAACCCGCGCACCAGTTGCCGGCCAAGCTGATTGGCCGCCTGTCGCATCGCCGACTTCAGCGCCTGCCCTGCGGCCGTGCCGAGAAGCTCCCCGGCCTTGTCGGTGAAGCTCGGTTCTTCTGGCGCAGGTTTGCCCGGTGCCGCTTCGGGTTCCGGCGCCAGGCCTTTGCGCCCCATCAGCACTTCATAGGCTGATTCGCGATCCACCGGTTTGTCATACCGCCCCTTGAACGGCGAGCCGGCGATCAGCAGCGTGCGCTCGGTTTCGCTCAGCGGCCCGATCCGTGATTGCGGCGGTGCCACCAGGACGCGCTGGACCATCTCTGGCGTGCCTTTGTCCTGCAATGTGCCCACCAGCGCCTCGCCGATCCCCAGTTCGGTCAGCACCGACAAGGCGTCGAACGCCGGGTTCGGCCGGAAGCCCTCGGCCACGGCCCGAAGGGATTTTTGTTCCTTGGCAGTGAACGCACGCAAACCATGCTGGATACGCAGGCCGAGCTGCGCCAGCACGTCATCCGGCAAGTCGCCCGGCGATTGGGTGACGAAATACACGCCCACGCCTTTCGAGCGAATCAGCCGCACCACTTGCTCCAGACGCTCCTGCAACGCCTTGGGCGTATCGGCAAACAATAAATGGGCTTCGTCGAAAAACAGCGCCAGCAGCGGTTTGTCGGCATCGCCGCGCTCCGGCAGTTGCTCGAACAGTTCAGCCAGCAGCCACAACAGGAACGTCGCGTAGACCTTCGGCGCTTCGTGCACCAGACGACTGGCATCGAGCAAGTGAATGCGCCCGCGCCCCTCGGCGGTCGGTTGCAGAATGTCTTCGAGTTGCAGCGCCGGCTCGCCGAACAAGGCTTCAGCACCTTGTTGCTCCAGAGTCGCCAATCGGCGCAACAGAGCCTGGCTGGAACCGGTGGTCATCAACGCGGCGTCGTCGCCCAGCAATTCGGGGTGGTCGCGCAGGTGATTGAGCAGTGCCTTCAGGTCCTTCAAGTCCAGCAGCAACAGGCCTTCGCGGTCCGCCACCTTGAACGCGGCGTACAGCGCCGATTGCTGGCTGTCGGTCAACTCCAGCAGGGCGCCAATCAACAGCGGGCCCATTTCGCTCAAGGTGGTGCGCAAAGGATGACCGGACTGGCCGTGAATGTCCCACAAAGTGACCGGGTACGCCTGCGGCGTGTGATTCAGCCAGGGCATCCCGGCGATTCGCTCGGCGATCTTGCCCTGCGGGTTGCCGGCAGCGCCGAGACCGCACAGGTCACCTTTGATGTCCGCCGCGAACACCGCCACGCCGGCATCGCTGAACGCTTCGGCCAGTCGTTGCAAGGTGACGGTCTTGCCGGTCCCGGTAGCGCCCGCGACCAGACCGTGACGGTTCGCCAGGCGCATGGCCTGGGCGATCGGTTGCCCCGCGAGATCGGCACCGATAACGAGTTGCGATGAATCAGGCATTTGGTCACCCATGGTTAATCTTTAATTCTGCACGGCCGATATAAAAGACTGAAAAGCTTCGGTAATCCCCCCAAGGAGAGGACGGAAATATCAGCTTGTTTTCATGACCGCCCACTGCGCGCTTCCTTATAAAAGCACGCCTTGGGCATTAAGACCTTAGCGGAACCCCAAGCCATGAACAAAAATCTGCGCTTCAGCCATAAAATCCTGCTTGCCGCCGCCCTCATCGTCATTGCCGCGTTCGCCTCGTTCACCCTGTACAACGACTATCTACAGCGCAACGCCATTCGCGAGGACCTGGACAAGAATCTGCAAAAAATGGGCAGCGTGACTGCCAACAATATCCAGACCTGGCTGACCGGACGCAGTCTGCTGATCGAAAACCTCGCACAAAACGCCGCGCTGAACCCGGACATCGGCAACGTCGCCAAGCTGCTGGAGCAGAAGGCGGTGACGTCGACCTTCATGGGTGCTTACATTGGCAACAAGGATGGCACCTTCATCATCCGCCCGGACAGCAAAATGCCGGATGGCTATGATCCGCGCGCCCGTCCTTGGTACAAAAGCGCCCAAAGCACCAGTGGCTCGGCGCTGACCGAACCCTACATCGATCTGGCCTCTGGCCAACTGGTCATCTCCATCGTCAACAGTGTGCTCAAGGACGGCCAGAACATTGGCGTGGTCGGTGGTGACCTGAGCCTGCAAGTGATCGCCGACAGCCTGAATGCGCTGGACTTCGATGGCATGGGTTATGCGTTCCTGGTCAGCGCCGATGGCAAGATCCTGGTGCACCCGGACAAAGCGCTGGTGATGAAATCCCTGGCTGAGTCGTACCCGAAAAATACACCGCGCATCAGCAGCGATTTCAGTGAAGTGGAAGTCGATGGCAAAACCCGCATCGTCACTTTCACCCCGATCAAAGGCCTGTCTTCCGTCAACTGGTACATCGGTCTGTCGGTGGATAAGGACAAAGCCTTCGCGAAACTCAGCGATTTCCGCGCCTCGGCGGTCATTGCGACTGTCATCGCAGTTGCGATCATCATTGCCTTGCTGGGCATGCTGATCCGCATCCTGATCCAGCCGCTGCACGTCATGACCCGCGCCATGGCCGACATTGCCGACGGTGAGGGCGACCTGACCAAACGCCTCACTATCCAGAACAACGATGAATTCGGCCTCCTGGGCACCGCGTTCAACCGTTTCGTGGAGCGCATTCACGGTTCGATCCGCGAAGTGTCTTCGGCCACCGGCCAGGTCAACGAAGTGGCGCTGCGTGTAGTCGCGGCTTCCAACTCGTCGATGTACAACTCTGACCAGCAAGCTTCGCGTACCAGCAGCGTCGCCGCCGCAATCAATCAGCTCGGTGCCGCAGCCCAGGAAATCGCGCGCAATGCCGCCCAGGCGTCGAGCCAGGCCAGCGATGCCCGAAACCTCGCCGAAGACGGCCAACAGGTGGTGGATCGCAGCATTGTCGCGATGAACCAACTGTCGAGCATGCTCAGCGCTTCGAGCACCAACATCGAATCGCTGAACAGCAAAACCGTGAACATCGGGCAGATTCTCGAAGTGATCACCAGTATTTCCCAGCAAACCAACCTGCTGGCGCTGAACGCCGCGATCGAAGCGGCCCGTGCCGGTGAAGCCGGGCGTGGTTTTGCCGTGGTGGCCGATGAAGTGCGCAACCTGGCACACCGCACGCAGGAATCGGCGCAGCAGGTGCAGACCATGATCGAGGAGCTGCAAATCGGCGCCCGCGAATCCGTCAGCACCATGAGCGACAGCCAGCGCCACAGTCAGGACAGCGTGGAAATCGCCAACCTGGCGGGCGAACGCCTGAACAGCGTGACGTTGCGCATTGGTGAGATCGACGGGATGAACCAGTCCGTGGCGACGGCGACCGAGGAACAGACGGCGGTGGTGGAATCGATCAACGTCGACATTACCGAGATCAATACGTTGAACCAGGAAGGGGTGGAAAACCTGCAATCGACGTTGCGGGCGTGTTCGGACCTGGAGCAGCAGGCGGCGCGTCTCAAGCAGTTGGTCGGTAGTTTCCGGATCTAGTGCGCTTCTGAGGGCCCCTTCGCGGGCAAGCCTCGCTCCTACAGGTTCGGTGAAAATTCTGTAGGAGCGAGGCTTGCCCGCGAAGACGGTCTGTAACACACCACAAAACCCCAGCCGAACATCTATTCTTCATAAAGGTCAACCAAGGGAGTACAACGGACCGGAGGGATGTTCATCGTGCACATCGCGGACATAACCATGTTCTACGCCCCTGCCAGCGGTGGCGTGCGCACGTATCTGGATGCAAAACACCGTCGTCTGGGCGTCAAGCCCGGCATTCGCCACAGCCTGCTGATCCCCGGTTCACACTTGAGCGAACAGGACGGCGTTTACACGGTTCCGGCCCCTGCCCTGCCCTTCGGCAAGGGTTATCGTTTCCCTCTCCGTCTCGCCCCTTGGCGAAATGTCCTTCAAGATTTGCAGCCCGATCTGATCGAGGTCGGCGACCCGTACCTCACAGCCTGGGCGGCGCTCGATGCCCGCCGCCAACTCGACGTGCCAGTGATCGGCTTCTATCACTCGGACTTGCCGCTGCTGGTCAGCAATCGCATGGGCAATTGGGTCACAACCAACGTCGAAGCGTATGTCAAAAAGCTCTACGGCAACTTCGACCGGGTCTTGGCGCCGAGCCGGATCATGGCCGACAAACTGACCAGCCTGGGCGTGAACAACGTTTTCGTCCAAACCCTGGGCGTCGACCTGCAAACCTTTCATCCCGATGCCCGGGATCCAAGCCTGCGCACGCAACTGGGCATCAATGAAAACACGCACCTGCTGATTTTTGCCGGGCGTGGTTCCAAGGAAAAAAACCTGCCGGTGTTGCTGGAATGCATGCGGCGCCTGGGACGGCGTTATCACCTGTTGCTGGTGGGGTCGTCGATGCCGGTCGTGGTCCCGGACAACGTCACCGTCATCCATGAGTTCTGCCCCGTCACGCAGGTGGCGAAGTTGATGGCCAGCGCCGATGCGCTGCTGCATGCCGGTGACCAGGAAACGTTTGGCCTGGTGATCCTCGAAGCCATGGCCAGCGGCATTCCGGTAGTAGCTGTGGCGGCGGGAGCCTTTGAAGAAATCATCAGCGCAGAATGCGGGCTGCTGTGCGCGCCGAACGACCCGGTGGCGATGGCCAATGCGGTGCGGGAGCTGTTCAGTTCAGGCAGTGCCGCGCTCGGCCAACAAGCGCGCCTCCATGTCGAACGGCATTACTCGTGGGACGCGGTGGTCGACAGCCTGCTGGGCCACTATCACGCCGTCCTCGGCAATCAATGGCCGCTGGCCGCCAATGGTTGAGCCCATGAGCGCGCCCTGCCTGTTACTCGTGCTGCATGACGTCGCGCCGCACACCTGGGCCGATTACCAACCGTTTGTCGAAGCCGTGGACGCCTTGGGTGAAGTGCCGATGACCTGGCTGGTTGTGCCGGATTACCACAGACACAACGATCTGGAGGCACACCCGGGGTTGCGCCGCCTGCTGACCGGTCGTGTCGCCCGAGGTGACGAACTGGCGCTGCACGGCTATTTTCATTGTGATGACGAGCCGCTGCCCAACACGCCACGAGACTGGTTCATGCGCCGCATTTATACCCGTGAAGGCGAGTTCTACACGCTGTCGCAGGACGCGGCCCTCACGCGTCTGCGCGCAGGTATCGAGCTGTTTCATCGCTATCACTGGCCGCTCGAAGGGTTCGTCGCTCCGGCCTGGTTGATGAGCGAAGGTACGCGCCAGGCCTTGCGCCAGTTACCCCTGAGTTACACCAGCGATCCACAGCATCTTTTTCGTCTGCCGGATTTCACCCCGGTCGATGCGCCAGGACTGGTCTGGAGTGCGCGCAGCGCATGGCGGCGAGGTTTGTCGAAGCTCGTCAGCGATCAGCGCGAGCAACGCTTGCGCCAGGCGCCGGTGATTCGTCTGGGCCTGCACCCGGTGGACATGCGTCATCGGTTCGCGCGCGATTACTGGCTGCACACCCTCAAGCGATTACTCGACCAAGGCCGCCTGCCGATGACCAAGGCTCGTTGGCTGGCGCTGCACAGCGACCGCATCGGTCGCGCCGCATGAGCCGGGGGATTCTGCTGTTTGTCGCGCTGCTCGCGGCGGTGCTGATTCCACTGCTGCTGGGTGGCAACCAGACCTGGTCACGATTGCAAAGCTTTCCACTGAGCTGGTTGCTGATCATGTTCGGCATGATCCTGCTGTGCTGGGTGGTGAACACGATGCGCTTGCGCCTGTTGCTGGGTGATGAGCGCGACAAGGTCAGCCCGGTCAAAAGCCTCGGCGTGGTGATGGCTGCCGAGTTCGCCTACTGCGCCACACCGGGCGGCAGCGGTGGACCGCTGACCATTATGGCGCTGCTGGCCCGCAACGGGGTGCGTCCGGCACGGGGCAGTGCGGTTTTCGCCATGGACCAACTCAGCGATCTGCTGTTCTTTCTCTGCGCATTAAGCGGGATTCTGATTTATGCGCTGTTCCAGCACCTCAGTGAACGCATGGAGTGGCTATTGACCGTCAGTGCGATATCGATGTTCGGCGGGCTGCTCAGTTGTGTGGTGATCGCGCGCTACCATCGGCTGCTGATTCGCCTCAGCGGGCGGCTGCTCGCACGTCTCAATGTCAAAGGCACCACGCGCCTGCGCTGGGCGCGAAAACTCCTGCACTTTCTTGCGGCGTTCACTGACACGCTGAAGTTGCCCTTTCGGACTTTGATCAAGGTGTTTGCCCTGACCTGTGTGCATTGGGTGCTGCGCTATAGCGTGTTGTACCTGGCGTTGCGCGGGCTTGGCGCGGATTTGCAGTGGGCCTGGAGCTTTTTGATTCAGATGCTTTCGCTGAGTGCGGGGCAGTTCAGCCTGTTGCCGGGGGGCGCCGGGGCGGCGGAACTGACCTCGGCTGCATTGCTGGCGCCCATGGTGGGGAAATCCACTGCGGCGGCGGCGATTTTGATTTGGCGGGCGGTGACTTATTACTTTTATCTGGTGGTGGGGGGGCCGGTGTTTTTGTTGATGGTTGGGCGGCCTTTGTTGAAGAAGTTGATGAGGTTTAGGCAGGCTTAGTTTTTTATTGTGTGCATATCCGTTGCTGCGGTAACGGCGGCTTATGGTTTCGCTTTTACAGCGAGTCACTTTCGAAAAGCGCGAAAGTAACCAAAGCGCTTCTGCCCCTTTCGTTCGGTGCCTCGCCTAGGCTCGGCATACCCTCGCTCCGGTCCTGCTCCGTGGGCCCGCCGCCATCGGCCATCCATGGCCGGGGGCGGCTAACCCGGCATCCATGCCGGGTT
>NZ_JAGYFZ010000168.1:0-7052 GCF_019946675.1 Pseudomonas sp. BF-B-15 | reverse complement strand
CTCCAGGCCCCATCGCTAGCAGGCTAGCTCCCACAGGGAAATACATTCCAATGTGGGAGCGAGCCTGCTCGCGATAGGGCCAGACCAATCGCTACAAATATCAGGGCTTGAACCCCTGCCCCAACAACCAACTCCTGACCATCCTCCCCTGCTCCACCGTCAAACCCGCCAACGCCTGCCCGGCCGGTTCGGTCCGCAACCTGCGCACCAACGGCGCCAACTCAACCCCCTGCACATGCCAGATCCCCAACGGCTGATCCGCTGTAATCACCACCTCGGCCTCATCCACAAACCCATCCTTCAACACCGGCGCCCGCTCGATCCGCAGCGCGGCAAAATCCGCCTCGGCATGCGCCACCTCGGCATCCGGCCACTGCCGCCGCGCCTGCCAGAATGGTTGATCCAGCCAACGCTGCTCATCGGCATAAAAGTCCCGCCCGATCCGCGCAAAACGCAAAAACAACTGCTCTACCCGCTGCTGATGAAAGCGCTGGGCCAACGCCGACCGCTCAGGTTTTCGCAACAACGTGTTGATCACCGTCGGCGCCTGCAACGCCGAGGACAAGGACTGAAAGATGCCATTGCCCGACAGCGGGTCCACCGCCATCGCCGCATCGCCGACCCGAATCCAGTTTTCGCCACACACCTGCGGGCTAAGAATCGCGGTGCTGCTGCGGGCGTGCAGCTGTAGATCGACCTCATGTTCGGCACCAAAAAACTCACGCGCCAACGAGGAACCCTGGCGCTGCTGGCGACAATAATCGAGCAACTGCGCCTTGCCCGGCAGCTCGGCGCTGGCGACGTCCACCGTCCATTGCCAATAACACTGACCGTCCGCCCGCCGCGCCATCCACGCCCAGCCGTCCGCAAGGCTTTCCACGGCACTGGCGGTGTTGCTCGGCGCGCCTTGCCAGCGATTGAGCAGGCTGACCGTCTCCGGCCCGCGCAGCCCCTTGCCGAGTGCCGGTGCCTGGCGTCCGCGCGCCTCCACCAGAAAATCGGCAACCCGCGCTTCGTGCCCTTCAATCTCGACCCGATGTCCCTCCGCCGAGGTCTGAACGCTCAGCACCCGACCTTCAATCAGCTCAACGCCCGCCAGGCGCAGGTCCTCGCGCAGTCCTCGATCAAAGCTCGGGCGGTCCAGCAGGAATTCGATGTTTTGCGCATGCTGCTGACCGTTCCACGACACCTGCCGCTGCGACGGCAACGCCGCATCCGCCAGCGCCTGATGCAGACCGGCACCGCGCAAGGCCTCCAGCACCCGCAGCGAAACGCCTTCCAGCGCAGCGAACCGGCGCCACTCGCTGACCAGCGTCACGGGGTAACCGAGCCGCCGCAAGCCCAAGGCAACCGCCGCCCCCGCCGGCCCCGCGCCCAGAATCAGGATCATGCTCCGAAGCGCCGTTCAGGACCGCGATAACGGGCATTCTTGCGCAGCCAGTCGATGATCTGTTCGTTGCTCGCCTCGGGCTGTGAAACGAGGAACCCGGCAATGTGCCCGCTCAACGCCGCGCAGCCCAGACTGGCACCGGACTGCCCCGGATACGTCCCGTGCACGCACGCCGCGAAATCCGCCTGAGCGCTGTTGAGCCATGACCATTCCTGTTCGGCGCAACGTGCATCGCCCGTCACCCGCAGCACCTGTGGATAATTCGCCGGGAACACGCCCTCGCCCTGCGCCGGGCTCGACGCACACAGCAAAATGCCTTGCGCTACCGCTGCCGCGCAGGCTTCGCGCAACAGACTGCGGTCCTGGCGCAAACCGAGGCTCAGATTGATCAGCCGTACGTCCTGCGCAACCAGCCAGTCAATCGCCGTGGCGATCTGCAAGGCGCTGGTGACGCCGCGCTGGTCGAACACCTGAGCCACGCAGAACACCGCCGAAGGGGCCCGATGACTGATGGCTTCGATCACCGCGCTGCCGTGGCCGAGCGGGTCGTCGCGCAAGTCACTTTCGGCCAGACCGTCCGCCAGCAACGAGAACCGCCGCCCGGCGATCACCTGAACCCGCTGCGCCGCCGAATGGCCGCTGTCCACCACACCGATTCGCAGTTCAGACTTCATGCTGCACCGTTTTCGACGTGAGCACGCCGTCGAGCAATTCGAAGCGCAGATCGGCATCGGCCAACGTTGATGGACGATGACTGATGAGGATGCGCGTGCGTCCGGCAAACAGTCGGTCGATGGCCTCGATCACTTCGCGCTCGGTGGCTTCATCCACCGCCGAAGTGGCTTCGTCGAGCACCAGAATCAGCGGATCCTGCAACAGTGCCCGGGCAATGGCGATGCGTTGTTTCTGCCCGCCGGACAACTGCTGCCCGCGTTCGCCCAACGGACTGTCGAGGCCTTCGGGCAATGAGGCGATCAGGCTGTCGAGTTGCGCCAGCCGCGCCACGTCGGCGATTGCTTCGCGGCTGGCGTCGGGCACCGCGTAGGCCAGGTTATCGGCGAGGCTGCCGCGAAACAGCACGATGTCCTGACTGACCACGGCAATCCGACGGCGCAACTGGAACAGGTCCAGTTCCCGCAGGTCGACCTCGCCGAGCAGCACCCGCCCGGACTGTGGATCGTGATGCCGTTGCAGCAAATCGATCAGCGTTGATTTGCCGACGCCGGAGCCGCCGCTCAGGGCGACTTTCAAACCGTAGGGAATCCGCGCTTCGATGCCGCGCAAGGTGCTCGGCCGACCGGGATGGCTGAAGTGCACGTCGTCGAAACGCAGTTCGCCGGAAGTTGGCATTGGCCGGGGTTCAGCGGGGCTCAGCACGGTCGGTTCTTCACCGCGCAACTCCATGACGCGCCCCAGACTGACCGTCATCCGCTGAATCGCCACGTAGAGCCCAAGCAGACTTTGAACCGGCCCGACCGCCATCCCCAGGTACGTGGAAAACGCAATCAACGCGCCCAGTTGCCACGTCCCTTGCACCACCCAATAACCGCCAATCAAAAACGCACAGGCACGGGACAGCGAGGTCAGCGTGCCCGGCACCGCCTGGGTGAAAAATTCGGTGACTTGCAGACGCAGCAATTGACTCATGTAGCCCTGCCCCAACGCCTCCAGACGCCGCGACTCACGTTGCTGCTGACCGGCCGACTGAATGAATTTCATCACCGGCAGGGTCTCGACCATGAACGACGACATGTCCGCCGAACGTTCGCGCAACTGGCGCACATCGCGCTCGACCTTGCGCCGCATCCAGCGCAGCCAGAGCACGTCGAGGGGAATCAGCACCAGCGCCAGCAGCGACAACTTCCACGACAACGTCAGCAGCATCGCCACGGCGACCACCAGGCCGATCACGCTCGACACTGCCGAGAACAGCGAATCCACGGCGAAGCGCTGGATCTCCGCTACGTCGCCATCGAGGCGCGACATCAGGTCGCCAATGCGCCGCTGCCCGTAGAAGCTCGGCGACAGGGTTTGCAAATGCCGATAAAGGTCGTCGCGCAGCGAGAACAGAATCCGCCCGGACAGCCGCGTGTGCAGGTAACGATTGATCCCCGAGAGCGCCGTGCCGAGCAGCCCGGCGACAATCATCAACCCGGCGATCAGCACCAGCATGGGGAAGTTGCGGGCCAGCAAGCCATCGTCGATCAGCAGCTTGGTCAGCCAGGGTTGTACCAGCACCAGCGACGAGGCGCAGACCGATAAACCGAGCAGTCCGGCAATCGCCAGACGATGCGGGCGCACAAAGCTGTAGAGCCAGCGCAACGCCGCTTGCAGGGCTTCGGGATTCTGGCTGTCGATCAGCCGAACGATCAGGCGCTGCATCACGAACGCAACTGTTTGAGCTTGCGGTACAAGGTTGCGCGGCTGATGCCCAAGGCGTCGGCGGCGGCCGAGACGTTGCCCTGATGGCTGTCCAGGGACTGGCGAATCAGCTCCAGTTCGTTTTCGCGAATGCTCCCGGATGCAGGCCGCTCGCTGGCGTTCAGTTCGTCGAGCATGCTGTCGGGCAGGTGATCGAGGGTGAGGACGGTGTCCCCCGGTTCGCGCATGGCCAGCGCCGTGCGCAAGACCATTTCCAGTTGGCGGATGTTGCCCGGCCAGTGGTAACCCGCGAGCAAGCGGTTCAAGTCGTCATGCAGGAGCATGGCCGGTGCGTCGAGCCTGGCCAGCAGACGACCGACCAGCGCGTTGAAATCGTCGCGTTCGCGCAGGGCCGGCAACATCACGCTGATGCCGTTGACCCGATAGAACAGGTCTTCACGGAAGTGTTTTTCTTCGACCAGGCGTTTGAGGTCGCGGTGGGTCGCGCAGATCAGGGCGACGTCGATGTCCTGTTCTTCACCGGCGCCCAAAGGCGCGACTTTACGGTCCTGCAATACGCGCAGCAGACGCGCCTGCAACGCCAGTGGCATGTCGCCGATTTCGTCGAGAAACAACGTGCCGCCATGGGCCTGTTGCAGACGCCCGACCATGCCGCCGCGACGGGAACCGGTGAACGCACCTTCGCGGTAGCCGAACAGTTCCGACTCGATCAGGCCTTCGGGGATCGCCGCGCAGTTCACCGCGACAAAGGGTTTGTCGCAGCGGCTGCCAGCCATGTGCAAGGCGCGCGCGATCATTTCCTTGCCTGTGCCGGTTTCGCCGAGCAGCAACACCGGCAACTCGTTGGCCAGCCCCTGACGGGCCATGCGCAGGGCACGGGCATAACGGACGTTGCCGCCGGCCAGGGCATCGAGATCCGGTTGAGGTTTGGCGGTTTTCGCCGGACTGCGCGGCGGCGTGCTGACGTTGATTGAGCGCTGCGGTGCGCGCAGGGTTTTATAGAAAAATTCGCCTTTGGCGGTCTGCAAACTGCCGACGCCGCCCTGATGCAAACGCGACAACAGTTGCAAGCCATCGACGCCGAGAAACTCTTCGCAACGGCGACCGACCAGCGCCGAGCGTTCGGCATGGAGCAACTGACACGCCTGGGCGCTGACCGCAAGAATCTGCCCGCCGAGGCTTACCGCTAGCAAGCCCTGCCAAGGGGATTCGAGGTACTGCCGGCGGCTGTGGAACGCCAGCACGATCTGGTCGGGGAAACTGGCGTTGAACACCCGGCTTTCAATCTGGCTGACCGCCATGGCCAACAGTGCGGTGCTGTCGTGAACGCGGCCGAGCGGGCCTTCGCGGGTCAGGTCGAGGACGCCGAGGATGTCGCCTTGCGGGCAATAAATCGGCACTGAGGTGCAGGAGAAATCGGTCAGGCGATCGAGGTAATGCTCGCCGCAATCGATCATCGTCGGCCGGGCTTCCACCAGCGCGGTGCCCAGCGCGTTGGTGCCGCGAGCGGCTTCGCTCCAGCAGGCGCCAAGGGTGATGTCTTGCAGGCCGCTGCCCTTGAGGCGATCGGCACGGCCTTCGACCGCGAGGATGGTGGCGTCGGAGTTGGCGAGGATGATCAGGCCTTCCTTGCCCTGGCGGTCGGCCAGGTAATCGATCGCCGGCAATGCCGCGTCGATCAGCAGGCGATTGTTCGCCAGCAGCACGTCGAGACTCGCGCTCGATTCCAGCGCCAGTTCATGTTTGCTGTTGAAATGCACGCCATGGCTGAGGCTGCGTCGCCACGATGCATCGATTTCCGCCCGCAACACGCCATCGGGGACTTCACCCTCAAGATGGAGTTTTTCCCGGGCCAGCCGGGCTTCACGGTGCAGCTTGGGGGAAGTTGTTTTTATTAGCGTCATCAAGCGCTCCGGATCGGTCCGCCCTGCGCTCTTTTAAGTTCAGCGCCCTGTCGCAATCTTTACGTTAACGTCAGGGCGATGGCAAGTGCCTTACAGCGCTTGTGTTCTTTCAAGCCAACCGCGTCATCGTTCATCGCCGGCAAGCCAGCTCCTACAGGTTCGGCGTTAACCACAATTTAGCGTTCACACCAATCCATTGTAGGAGCTGGCTTGCCAGCGATGGCGGCCTCCCAGTCCACAAAGAATCAGATCCGCCACACCTCGGGCCCGACAAAAAACGCCCGCGCATTGTCCTCAAGACTCTCCAGGTGATACCCACCCTCCTGCACAATCAGGCACGGCAACCCAAGGCTGCGAATCCGCTCACCCAGCCGCGCAAACCCTTCCCGCGTCACCGCCACTTTGCTCTGCGGGTCCAGCTCGAAAATGTCGAACCCCAGGGACAGCACCAACACCTCGGCAGCGAAATCCTTCACCGCCGCCAGCGCCACCTCCAGTTGCCCAAGAAAGTCCGCCTCACTCGAACCATGGGCCATCGGCAAATTCAGGTTGAACCCCTCGCCCGCGCCGACACCGCGCTCATCCGCAAACCCGGCAACCCCCGGATAGAAGTTGGTCGGATCGCCATGCACCGAGACGTACAGCACGTCATCGCGGTCGTAGAAAATCTCCTGAATCCCCTGACCGTGGTGCATGTCGGTGTCGAGCACCGCAACGCGTTCAAACCCGCCGCGCAACACCTGCGCCGCCACCGCCGCGTTGTTCACATAGCAGAAACCACCGGCCGCTTCGGCCCGGGCGTGATGCCCCGGTGGACGGCACAACGCGTAAGCCGCCGGCTCGCCATCAAGCAACGCCTGCGCCCCGGCCACTGCGCTTTGCGCCGACCAATAGGCCGAACGCCAGGTCTGTTCGCCCACCGGGCAACTGCCATCCGCGAGATAACGTGCGGCCTGAGCCAGGATTCCGCGCAGAGCGTTTGGCTCACGGACGAAGATGTTCGACATCACTTCGTCGCCCCAATCTTCCGGGATTTCCTTCCAGCGCTGATGCGCTTCCTGGAGAAACGCCAGGTACGGCGCACCGTGCACCGCCAGCAGCGGATCAAGTCCGGCATCCACCGGCTGCTCGACTTTGAAGCCCAGCGATCGAGACGCCTGCACCAGTCGCTGCGCACGCTCCGGCACTTCCTGCGGCGTGCGCATCTGTCCGCGGGAGTAATAGCTGCGTGGATGGTGAAGCAATTGTTCGGGATGGAAAAAACTGCGCATGGGATTGATACCTGTCAGATAACGTAATTCTCGAATCCGAGTGCACCCTCCTGTAGGAGCGAGGCTTGCCCGCGAAGGCGGTGTGTCAGTCAAACGTCGATGTTG
>NZ_JAGYFZ010000167.1:0-7301 GCF_019946675.1 Pseudomonas sp. BF-B-15 | reverse complement strand
GAACAAATGACCGAAGCGTTCAAGGCTGTTGGCCTGCATGACGCGATGTACCTGATTCCGGTAGCGCTGTTCTTTACGATGGTGTTCCTGTTCATGGCGTCGCGGTGTTTTGTGCGGGATGCGAAGCGGATGAAGGAAGGCTTGGTGGCGGTGGTTGAGCCGCAGATCCCGGCAGTCACCGCGTAGGAGATTACGCGCGAAAACTTGTAGGAGCCGGCTTGCCGGCGATGGCGCCCGTACAATCACCGCCAAATTCAAGGGCCTCATCGCCGGCAAGCCGGCTCCTACAGGGATTGTTTGGTTTATCCGAGACAAAAAAAGGCCCGCATCGCTGCGGGCCTTTTTCATTGCACGAGGTGGGGCAGGACGATTAACCCGCCACCAATACCCGAATCGCTTCCAGTCGCAGCGCTGCCTTGTCGAGCATCGCCAGACCTTGTTCACGTTGTTTACGCAGGGCAACCAGTTCGCTGTCGCGTACGGTCGGGTTGACCGCTTGCAACGCGGTCAGGCGGGCCAGTTCTTCATCGGTATCAGCGGCGAGACGACGTTGCGCTTCGGCCACGCGCTCGGCGTGACGCGGGAAGATTTTCTCTTCACCAGCGTTGATCCGTGGCGTCAGCTGATCGCGCTGAGCCTGGATGAACTTGTTGGCGCTGGCACGCGGTACGCTTTCCAGTTGATCGTTCAGGGTCTCGAACGACACCCGGGCCGACAGGTCATTGCCATTGGCATCGAGCAGGCAGCGCAGCGCGGCCGGCGGCAGGTAACGACCCAGTTGCAGCGAACGCGGTGCAACCACTTCGCTGACGTAGAGCAGTTCCAGCAACACGGTGCCCGGTTTCAGCGCCTTGTTCTTGATCAGCGCCACGGCGGTGTTGCCCATCGAACCGGACAGCACCAGGTCCATGCCGCCTTGCACCATCGGGTGTTCCCAGGTGATGAACTGCATGTCTTCGCGAGACAGCGCCTGGTTGCGGTCGTAAGTGATGGTCACGCCTTCGTCGTCGCCCAGCGGGAAGCTGGCGTCGAGCATTTTTTCGCTCGGCTTGAGGATCAGGGCGTTTTCCGAGTGGTCTTCGCTGTCGATGCCAAAGGCGTCGAACAGGGTTTCCATGTAGATCGGCAGCGTGAACTGATCGTCTTGCTCGAGGATGTCCTCGACCAGCGCATCACCTTCGCCAGCGCCGCCGGAATTGAGTTCCAGCAAGCGGTCACGGCCAGTGTGCAGCTCGGCTTCCAGGCGCTCACGCTCGGTGCGAGCCTCGTCGATCAGCGCTTGCCACTCGCCGTCGTCGGCATTTTCCAGCAGCGGCAGCAGGCGCGGGCCGAACTGATGCTGCAAGGCGTTGCCGGTCGGGCAGGTGTTGAGGAAAGCGTTCAACGCTTCGTGGTACCACTGGAACAAGCGCTCTTGCGGGCTGGTTTCGAGGTACGGCACGTGCAGTTCGATGATGTGCTTCTGGCCGATCCGGTCGAGACGACCGATCCGCTGCTCCAGCAGGTCCGGGTGCGACGGCAGATCGAACAGCACCAGGTGGTGCGAGAACTGGAAGTTGCGACCTTCACTGCCGATTTCCGAGCAGATCAGCACTTGCGCGCCAAATTCTTCATCGGCGAAGTAAGCGGCGGCGCGGTCACGCTCAAGGATGTTCATGCCTTCGTGAAACACCGTCGCAGGTATACCGGAACGCACGCGCAGGGCGTCTTCCAGGTCCATGGCGGTTTCGGCGTGGGCGCAGATCACCAGCACTTTGGTGCGCTTGAGCATTTTCAACTGGTCGATCAGCCACTCGACGCGCGGGTCGAATTTCCACCAGCGTTCTTCTTCGTTGGCGTCCGGCTGGGCCTGGAAGCTGACTTCCGGGTACAGCTCGGCGTGATCGCCCAACGGCAGTTCGAGGTATTCGTCGGGGCACGGCAGCGGGTACGGGTGCAGTTTGCGCTCCGGGAAACCCTGCACGGCGGCGCGGGTGTTGCGGAACAGCACGCGGCCAGTGCCGTGGCGGTCGAGCAGTTCACGGACCAGGCGGGCACTGGCTTCGGTGTCGCCATCATTGACGGCGCTCAGCAGCGCTTCGCCTTCGTTGCCGAGGAAACCGTGAATGGTCTTGTGCGCTTCAGGCGACAGGCGCCCCTTGTCGAGCAGCTCCTGAACGGCTTCGGCCACCGGGCGATAGTTCTCGCTCTCGGCGCGGAAGGCGTGCAGGTCATGGAAACGGTTCGGGTCGAGCAGGCGCAGGCGCGCGAAGTGGCTGTCCTGACCCAGTTGTTCCGGGGTGGCGGTCAGCAGCAATACGCCGGGAATGACTTCGGCCAACTGTTCAACCAGCGAGTATTCCGGGCTGGCCTTGTCTTCGTGCCACACCAGGTGGTGGGCTTCGTCGACGACCATCAAGTCCCAACCGGCGGCGAACAGCGCGTCCTGGGCCTTTTCGTCTTCCACCAGCCATTCCAGAGCGACCAGCGCAAGCTGGGTGTCTTCAAACGGGTTGGCGGCATCGCTTTCGATGAAGCGTTCTTCGTCGAACAGCGCGACTTGCAGGTTGAAGCGGCGGCGCATTTCCACCAGCCACTGGTGCTGCAGGTTTTCCGGCACCAGGATCAGCACGCGGTTGGCGCGGCCCGAGAGCAGTTGGCGATGGATCACCAGGCCGGCTTCGATGGTTTTGCCCAGGCCCACTTCGTCTGCCAGCAATACCCGCGGCGCAATGCGGTCGGCGACTTCACGGGCGATGTGCAACTGGTGCGCGATGGGTTGCGCACGCACGCCGCCCAGGCCCCAGAGCGAGGATTGCAACTGGCGGCTGGTATGTTCCAGGGTGTTGTAGCGCAGGGAGAACCAGGCCAGCGGGTCGATCTGCCCGGCGAACAAACGGTCGCTGGCCAGTCGGAACTGAATGAAGTTCGACAGCTGGGTTTCCGGCAGGGTGACCACTTCGTTCTGCGCGTTGAGGCCGTGGTAGATCAGCAGGCCGTCGATGTCGTCGACTTCCTGTACGGTCAGTTTCCAGCCTTCGAAGTGAATGATCGAATCGCCCGGCGAAAAACGCACGCGGGTGAGGGGCGCATTCCGTAGCGCGTACTGGCGAGTCTCGCCAGTGGCCGGATAGAGCACGGTCAACAAGCGGCCGTCCTGTGCCAGAACGGTGCCTAAACCCAGCTCGGCTTCGCTGTCACTGATCCAGCGTTGCCCCGGTTGATACTGCTGCGCCATGCTGCCTGACTCCCACCTTGAAAAAGCGGGCTATCTTAACGGAATGAGGGCTTCAGGGCCAAAGGACTCTCAGAAAAACTCACAGTCTTACGTTAGTCCACCGCTTGAGACGTGCGCGGGCCGGGGCACTTGTTAGTGCCAATCCGGTGTCAGTTTGCGACCGATGGCTCAAGTCGCCATCCCCGCAGCCGACAGCCTGCTGACAGGAGACAAATAATTATGCTGCCACCGATGCTCCCCTTGAGTGCCGTGCCGATCACTTCACAGCACGACCCGATCCGCCAGCGCCCGGATATTCCGCCTGTTGTACCGGTGCAGGAAAGCTCCAACGAAAGCACGATCGACCTGCAACAGCGCGATCCGGAAGAGGCAGCGTTTCAGCTGCGCGAGGAACAGCGCCGCAAGCAGGAAAAGGAACGCCGTCGCCGTGAAGCCGATGAAGATCCTGAAGAGCACCTGGCCATTCCCGGCACGGAGCTCAACGCGGATAACACCGTGCCGGTCGCGCCATTGATGGACGACGAGCCGCGTCAGGGGTTGTGGGTCGACATTCAGGTGTAGGAGCTGCCGAAGGCTGCGATCGGTCGTCACCAATACTCACTCACCTTCCGCCGCCAACGCCCTCAAGCTCTCCAAAAGCACCTCAATCTCCTTCTCTGTATTGAAATAACTCACCGCAATCCGCGCGATGCTGTCCAGCCCTCGGGCCTGCATATCCAGCGGCGTATAGGCGACGCCATTGGCGCCGATGTTGATCCCTCGTTGCGCCAGCCGCTGCTTCAATTCAACGCTGTCCCAACCCTTGAGCGTGAAGGCGACCAAGCCTGATTGCTGATTCGCCGGCCCCAAATTGTGTAGCGACAGCCCGCTGACCGACTCAAGGCGTTCGCGCAGTTGCCCGCTCAAGCCCTCGATCCGCTGGCGAATCCGGGTTGCACCCAAGTGGTTGAACTCCTCCAGCGCATTGGCCAGCCCGGCCAGCAAAGCCACCGACACTTCACTGGTTTCAAACCGCCGCGCATCGTCACGCACCGAGAAACCTTCGCCGTTCCACGGTGCGGACAGCACGTCCAGATGGCCGGGCACGAGCCGTTCGAGAAACCCCGGTTTGATGTACATCAACGCCGTTCCGCGCGGGCCACGGAGGAATTTGCGTCCGGCGCCCTTGAGCACATCGCAGTTCAACGCCTGCACATCGCAGGGCAATTGCCCCAGCGCCTGGCCGGCGTCGATGAAGTAGGGAATGCCGTGCTGGCGCGCCACGGCGCCAATGGCCTCGGCCGGGTTGATCAGGCCGCCGTTGGCCGGCAGCCAGGTCAGCGCGATCAGCTTCACCTTCGGATCGATCATCTGCTGGAGGGCGGACACGGATACGGCGCCCGACTCATCGCAGGGAATCACCTCCAGCCGCGCCCCGGCGCTGACGGCCCGTGCGATGCAGGCCAGATTGCCGCCCCATTCATGGCGCCCGACCAGAATCCGCTCGCCATCCTGCCACGGCCCCAATGCATTGAATGCCATGCCCCAGGCAGCCGAACCGCTGCTGGCGAACGCGATGTTTTCAGTGTTTGCATTGAGCAGCAGGGCCGCCGCACTGCGAGCGCGGGCCTGCACGCTCTGGTCGGCGGCCTCCATGGGGCCGCAGCGGGCTTCGAGTCGCAGTTGCTCGATGATCGCGTCGAGGGTGGCCTGACTCGGCAACGATGCACCGGCGTGGTTGAAGTGAATCACGCTGGCGCACCCCGGCGTCGCCGCTCGCAAACGCTCCACTTCGTCGAGGTTCATGGACGCAGCTCGAAAATCGCGTCGATTTCCACGGCCACGCCGCCGGGCAGGCTCGATACGCCGACAGCCGTGCGCACATGCCGGCCTTTTTCGCCGAGGGCATTGACCAACAGGTTGGACGCGCCATTGGCGACCGCACCTTGACGCGCAAAATCCGCGGCGCTGGCGATGAACACGCCAAGACGGATGATGCGCACCAGTTTCGACAGGTCATCACCGAGCGCATCGCTCAATTGTGCGAGCAGGCCCAGCGCGGCAAGTTCGGCGGCGTTGGCGCCTTCTTCATCGGAGATCGACTCTCCCAATCGGCCGATGAATGCCGGTTTGCCGTCCAGTAACGGAATCTGCCCGGAAATGAACAACTGGTTCTGGCTGACCACGTGGTTGACGTAGTTGGCGATGGGCTGGCTCGGTGTTGGCAGGCTCAGGCCAAGTTGCTGGATGCGGTGGGCGAGTGAGTCGGTCATGGTGAATCCTCCTGAATGAAGGCTTCAGCATGTTGGCGGACGGGGAGTGCGACAAACGGATAGATTTAATCCGACGTATTCAATTGGCTCATGCGTAGATCGAATGTGGGAGCGAGCCTGCTCGCGAAAGGGTGTGTCAGTCACATGAATGTTGGATGGGACATGGCCTTCGCGAGCAGGCTCGCTCCCACAATTTTGAACTTCAGTCGCCGTGAGATTTGTGTGCGATGTTGGCCATCTCATTCAGCCATTCACTAAAGCATTGTGCTGCGTGGCTCGGCGGTCGCTCGGGCGTGACCAGCCAATAGCCGATATCGCTAATGAACGGCGGGGTGGAGAAGGCTTCTACCAACGAGCCGTCCTTGAGTCGGCGCTCGATCAAGTGATGACGCCCCATGGCGATGCCTTGGCCGGCCACGGCGGCTTCGACGACGATGTTGTAGTCATGGAGCATGACGCTGGGGCAATGGCTGAGGTCGATGGCGTTGTGCGCGCTCCAGTCGATCCACTCGAACGGTTGGTGCGACTTGGCCATGAGCAGCGGGCCTTGGTCGGTGCCCTTGGCCTTGAACGCTGGGCTGCACACCGGAGTCAGTGTTTCCACCATAAAGCGCCGGGCCTGGACTTTCGGCCAGCCACCTTTGCCGTAGCGAATGGCCAGGTCGACTTCGCCGCCGCTGACGTCGGCCAGTTGCACCGAGGGCAGGAGTTCGACATGAATGTGCGGGTGGCGCGCGTTGAAACTGGCCAGGCGCGGCGCCAGCCACAGGGTGGCGAACGAGGCGAGCAAGCCGATGCGCAGGGTGCTTTCCTGGTGCTCATTGCCCCGCAGTTCACGGGTGGCCAAGGCGATGGAGGTGAGAGCCGGTTGAATCTGCCGGTAATACGCTTCGCCGGCAGGCGTCAGATCGATGGCCCGGGTGCGGCGGATAAACAGCCGCTGGTTGAGGAACTGTTCCAGTTTCTGCACTTGATGGCTGATCGCACTTTGGGTCACCGACAATTCATCGGCGGCCTTGATGAAACTCAAATGACGCGCCACGGCCTCGAAGGCGCGCAGGGCCATCAAGGGAGGCAGATCCTGGTGCAGTTCCACGGCGCGGGTCCTTTGGGTCCATCGCAAAGTCGCGATTGTGCGTTGAAAAAACGCCGTGAGCACATATTTTGTTAAGCCGCTGTTACGCAGGCGACTGGTCAGCGCGGGCGCCAGACCGCATTATTGGCGCAATCCTGCCGAGCGATGCGGCAGTTGAACTTCA
Organism: Pseudomonas sp. BF-B-15; assembly: GCF_019946675.1. Taxonomy (NCBI): domain Bacteria; kingdom Pseudomonadati; phylum Pseudomonadota; class Gammaproteobacteria; order Pseudomonadales; family Pseudomonadaceae; genus Pseudomonas; species Pseudomonas sp. BF-B-15. Next base: position 573 of record NZ_JAGYFZ010000167.1, on the reverse strand, counting down.
TTTCACACGATGCACTGAAGACCATGAGCCAAGACGACAAACTGATCGACCTCAATTCCGAACGCGCCAAGCGTGTTCATGACCTCAACGAAAAACGCCTGAACGAAGTGCGCCAGGCATTCGAGCAGGCAATGCCGTTGGGCAAGGCGAAGAAGAAGCCGAAGAGCAAACCGAAAAAGCGTTAAACCCCTTGCATCCGTTGATGTAGATCAGTTTTCCCCCTCCTTTGCGCCCAGTCTCGGGCGATATTGATCCCGGTCAATTTCCTCTCCTGCCTGATTGGTTAACTTAGCCCCATCGCAACAGGGCAAGTGCAGGAGGCCAGTCATGTTTTTCGACAACGTGGTGATCGCCGGAGTGCTGACAGTCGGCCTCATGGTTCTGTTTTTCGCAGGGTTTGGATTTTTTATCTGGAAAGATTCGCACAAACGGAAAAAACCGTAGGTCTTTCTGGATGCAATGAGCACGCAAGGCATTTTGGGCAACTTCGGTTGCCCTTTTTTTTGCCTGCGAGAATCTGGTGGTTTGTGCGGGTTGGTGGTGGGAGGTTCTGAGTTGGGCAACGGCCTGGGG
>NZ_JAGYFZ010000166.1:0-7302 GCF_019946675.1 Pseudomonas sp. BF-B-15 | reverse complement strand
CGGGATACAGCGCCGAGAACCCGGCAATCAATTGCGGCAAGTACAGCGGCGCGACGGTTTCGAAGCAGCCGATGTCGATTTGCCCGGCCACCACGTCATTGTCGGCCAGGGCGTTCTGTTCGAACTCTTTGGCCATGCGCAATAGCCGCGGATAGTTATTTTGGACAATACAATGGTCAGACTCACAGAGGCCACTGAGAGTGAGAATACGGTTACTGTTTTCCCCAGCATCGCTAGCTTGCTTACAGACTCGCCAGGACACAATTGCTTCGGGATTGCTAACGCAAGGCGCCACCATGCCTTACCAAACTAGCTTTTTGGCCAGCAATGTACCGGGACGAGGCGTACTTCCTTGGCCCCCCCGGCGGGATGCTACTCGGCTGCGTCGTAGTCAAAGACACATGCGAATAGTGCCTCTGTAGCCGCATATTGCCCATAGCGGCCTTGGGGACGTCCGCTCTCAGAAATCAGATGTAGATTCTTGCGGGCACGGGAACCTACGACGTAGAGGAGTTTGTTAGCGGCATCCAAGCTTGCTGCCTCAGTGAAATGAGGCACCATCCCCTGAAGAAGGCCGAACGCGATGACTACATCGTACTCGGCACCCTTTACCCCGTGGATCGTCGAAACGGTGATACCAGTCCGCTCGCGAAATACCTTCCTGAAGAAAGAGATGTCGTTAATGTAAGGGGCTCCGTCCTTTTGGAGCCTGTCGATACGAGATTGTGAGCTGCGAAAGAACGCATCGCGGTGCTCCACCAATGCGGGGAAGCTATTCAGGGCTACGCCGAGTCGTTCTAGCAGTACGGCGAAGGCTTGGTCAAGGTAGGCAATCCCATCCGTCTCGGAGATTGAAATTGAGTTGCATTCCCTCAATAGGAGCCGCTGCGTCAGACGCGATGTATCAACGCCAAAATCACCTAGGTCGCTGATCACATCCCTGGCCCATCGCATGCGACGAACAAGCATCTTCGGCGATGACTCAGTCAGGATGATTTTCGAAACTTTGAACCAGAAGTTGTCTATATCGTTGCTAAAGGGGACTAGGCCAGGGCCGTCAAATTGCTGATCCGGAAGCATCCTTACTAATTGGCGCGTCGTCGATGCCAATAAAATCCACCATGGGGCGAGCACGCAAATCTCCTGAGGAGGATGCCCGGCAGCAAGACTTGCCTGGATCAGTCTTACTAGCTCGTCATGCAAATTGGGGAGTGTTACGTGCTGGTTGTACGAAACCTTGCTTGGAAACGACGCGTTCGATCCCGCGCTCTCGATTGATGTCGGATAAACGTTGAAATTCGAGAAGTGGGAAATGATCCTCTTGCTCGAACGGTAATTCCGGGTAAGCGCCATTTCTCTTATCGGGATTCCAGCCTCGGCACGAAAATCAGCCACCGGAACTGCGTAGCCACCAAGCGAGCCGTAGATAGCTTGGTTTGGATCGCCGACGATGAAGGTCTTCGTTCGCCCCGCTCCGGCACGCAAAATAGCGGTAAGAAGGCCATACTGGATTTGCTTCGTGTCCTGATACTCGTCTACCAGGACATATGAGAAGACCGAAGCGAGAAGTGATGCAATATGCTTTTGATCACGCATCAGAACCTGCGCATACCAAAGGATCAGCTCGAAATCGATCTGACGCGCTTCGGAGAGCTCGCGAAAATACTCACCAAGAATTTTATGAAGCGTCTCATGCTTCCAAGCATCTTTGCAGCCTAGGTGATAGCCCGTTTTGCTGAAGTAGTAATCGCAATCCCAGTGCGTGATCTTTGCGTAGGGCGCGCATAGCCTATCGAGCATGAGTTCGCGGTCGTGCTTGTCTAGGACTCGATAGCCGCGGGAAAGCTCTGGAAGGTAGATGCCATATGGCTTAATGATCCACTCGATGCAAAATGAGTGAATGGTCCCGATCCACAGCTTTGACGTGTCAACACCGAGATCTTCAATGCGCTCCTGAATTTCATCTGCTGCGCGGTGCGTATAAGTAATCGCCACGACAATCCGCTTGTCCGTGGCCCGCGACAGCTCATAAGCGATCTTATAGGTCAAAGTCCGCGTTTTTCCGCTACCAGGGCATGCGATGAGGAATACGCTCGAAGGTTCCTCGACTGCGGCAGACTGCTCGGCGTTCAATTCACGGGGATCCCAAGCGAACATCAGGCAATGCCTGCCATGAACGAACTAATGGCATCGCCTGGTAGCGCAAGGGCGACAGCAGCTTTTAGGAAGACCAGATCGATTTCGCCGCGTTGGAAACGCTCAACCTCACCCCTCAGGAGTGCTAGTCGTGGCTGTGCTGAAGGATCGGCATAGATTTGGCGGGCAACTCGATACTGTAGGATTCTGGCGAGCAGCAGAGGGGATATGTGCCCATGCGCGAAGTGAAGGGCCTGCAAGATGTAGGGAGGGATCGCTACCTGATGGTCCAGTTCTTCGGCGAGCATGATTGCAAACCAGCCTTTCCCTTCATACTCAGCCATCAACAGCGCACGAAAACCTACTAGGTGAGGTTGACCTGATCGAAGGGCTTCCACCGCTTCATTGATAGTGTTCGGCGCTTTATAGACCTTGCTCGCTGCTCGAACAAACGCCTCCTCGTTGCCCGCTGATACGAGGTCAACTTCAAAGGTGTGTGGTGCATAGAAGGCCGAGATCCAAGGGTTTCCAGCGACAAAGGCATCGAGACCAACCTTGCGTTCGGCGCCAGCTTTTTGGGAACCTATCGCCTTCCGCTTCTTGCTTGCCAGAAACTCATGATCAGTGGGCTGCGGCGTCACATCAAAGAAGGTGGTATCAAGGTCAGTGACTATCGCACAGCGCTTGCGGATTCGGAGGTCGTGAAAAAGGACAGCGACGTTTTTGAACCCCGTGCTGCGTATGTTGATGACACTAATACCCAACTCATCAACACTCAGCCCAAGCACCTTCTTCACCAAGATCGGGATCAGTATCTCCTCCGCATCGCCTTCAACGAGCAGCACGCTTTTAGCGAAGAGCAAATTGCTACGGACGGCATCCAGATATCTCTGGATGCTTCTCACCTCTGACGGCTCAAGCCCCGTAGCGGGTTGATAAGCCTCGCAACATGAGCCTTGCCGTCCCAGAATGTTGACGTTAGTGACATTGCTCACTTCGGAAATGTGGGTCGAATGTGTTGTGTAGATGATCTGGGCATCGCTGTAGGAAATACGGTCGAATAGAGTCTTCTGGATATGGGTGTGGATGTGCGCTTCGGGCTCCTCGATCAGCAGAAAGTTGGCAATGGCAAGCTTCTCACGCTGATACTTGAACTCAAGAAGCTTCAGCGTCAGGTAGATGAGGTTTGCTCCGCCCAAGCTCAGCTCGTGGATACCACCCTCATACCCGTCATCGGCCTCGCCTACAAAAAGGCGCAGCGACTGAAATAATTTTTCTGCCTCGTCTGGTAGGTCAGATTTAATCGAAAGCGAAGCAGGCGAGTAGGTTTCTCCGGCCGCATCCTTGATCGTTTCGCGAATGTGGTTACGAACCGACTGCACGTCTTCGAGCCCTTCGATAGAGGCATTCAGGTCTCTGACTATCTGGGTTATAGGAAGCATCGACACTGGATCGATCTCCCCACTCTTGCTCTTGAGTAGCGCAAACAACGGGTTCGTTCGGTTGTTGTGAAACTCGGCAACGACGTCCCGGAGTGCTTGGATGAAGGTCAGTGACACTTCTTTCGTAACCGAGAGGAATCCAGGTACTTTAGCCCCGATCTGAGGAAATTCAGTTTCAGCACTGAAAATACACGTATCGAAATCGCCCACAATCGATTGGTAGGCGGAAGGGTCGCTGAAGTCGGCGCTGCTTCTTCCTGTGAATACAGTTTCGTAGTCATCGATCGTGATGGAACTGCGTATTTTCGCGAGCTCCTCATCATCAAAAATATCGAGAGCAGCCAGCTTGAGCCGGATCTCCTTTTTCGGACGGAAGATGAGGTTATAGGTAGCCTTCGCCAGCGGTCCCTCTTCGAGCGCCGCCGTGCCGTGAAGAAATAGCGCCTGCACGGCTTCGTCGGCGCTGATCTGTTCGAACTCAACACTGATAATGATCCAGTGGCCTCGCCATTCACCGAGCGATCGGCAGAAGTCGGACTCCTCCAGTCGATAGGCGGCACGCACCATGGTGTCATCCAATAGTAGACGGATTGCGCGTAGGATATTGGACTTACCTGAGCCATTCTCGCCGATGATGGTGTTGACGCCCCGCTGAAATTTCAGCGTTGTGTTGCTGAAGTTTCGGTAGTTCACCAAAGTCATTTTGGAAATGTGCATAATTCTCCAGAGCACCAACGCCCATGAACAGCCTTGTCCGTTTGTGAACGATGGTAGCGTGAGGGGGCATCGTATTCCCACAGAAACCGCTTGCAGGCGCCCACCAATAGGCACAGCGACTACGCTGCTCCGCAATAGCTTGATCCCATGGCTCAATCGCAAATTTGCAAGGCAAATGTGATGCGAGACTCACGATGTGGGTTTCTATTGGTGTGCTTCATTGAATCGTCCCGGGTTTCGTAGACACCTCCAACCCTCATAATGAGGCTTGGAGGTGCCATGAGTCGTCAGTGTTACCCCGAAGAATTCCAGATCGAAGCGGTCAAGCATGTGACCGAGCGCAATCTACCTATTGCTGAAATGGCCGCACGTCTGGGCATGTCGATGCACAGCCTGTACGCCTGAATCAGCTGTCACCGGTAGAGTTTGAAAAGCGCTATACAATGAGCTTGGAGAGTGTCTAGGGCGCTAGGGGCGATTCATGATAAACATCCACGGTTATTGGTAGAAGGCTGCTGATCCGTAGAATTCGAGCGGAGCATAGTTTTCATCTTTACCTCTAAGTTGGCGAATTAAATCAAATTCTCCCCCGATTTTAGAAGTAAGGTCTTCTGCAATTTCCAGCGTGGATTTTCTAATCGAAAGTGTCGCCGCCTTATAGGATTCGAAATAAGGAATCCCAGCCGCCAAATTGTACGCTAGATACGCTCCGAACGCTGCAGCTGGGTATCCCATGACAGGCCATAGATGGGAGATTGTCGCTTGGTCCGCGCTCGCTAAACCCGGTGCAATACCTATTTTGGGGAGGTAGCCTCGTTCTTCAAATCGCGCACCATCACATATGTTTAGAAATGCTAACCGCCGCTCATCCATGACTGGAGCCTTCTCCCATAGATCCTCAAGCGAAACGGACAAATTATCACCGATGTGCATTGTCACGTGCTTAGGAGACCAATGGTCAAAGTCGCCGTGGGATGCGACCCAAATTACGTCATACTGCGGGTCTTGATAAGCTTCGAGGAAGTTTTGTTGAGTGGCTTCAGTGAAGTATACTAAGTTAACGGTCGCTCCGGCGCATTCAAAAATGTGCTTGATTACCTCTGTCTCAAGCTCTTCTGTGAGACTTCCGCCGCCGCACCAAATCAAAATATTTTGCGGCTTTCTGTCTGGCTTGGGGATGGATAATGATGAGGTTATCGGCCATGTCTCTCCCCACGTTTTGAGCTGTATCGCTTGCAGCGGGGTGCACTCAGTATCAAGAACTAACTGGCATAATGGCTTGGAGTTGAAAGGATATGGGGAAAAGCAATAGCCACTAGTTAGGGCTTTTTCGTATTCTGTAGAGTCCCCATACTTAGGTACACCTATTCTATCTGGAATAGTCAAGCCTGAGTTGTCGGAATAAGCGACGGTCTTTGCCACCCCTAGAAACTTATTGCTCGAATGTATCAGCTGCTCAAGAGCGGTCTGAGAGTTACGTTCAATGAATGTTTTTTCATCACCTAGAGCTGCGAGATACCCATGCTCGCCGAATGGTATAGATATGTATAGATCTTGTGCAATGATATTGGAGCTAGTCGTTAGCAATTGGTGCCACAGCAGTAAGCCTTGAAGGGTGACGTGTGTCTCACCTGCGTTCAGGCTTTTGACAATAAACGGCTGAATTGAACCGCTCCGCATTGCTGCGTCACGAAAGAATGTAATTCCGTCAAGATTTGACTTGCAAGCACTTTGGACAAGGTCTATCTGTCTTAGAAGCGCGGATGGGTCCCCATCCTTATTGCCTGCATAAATAGTAGCTAGCAATTGCAATTTATGTGGCTCAGCGAGGACTTCATTGAAATCGGCGAGTGCCTTAGCTGCCCACTCATTAGATGTTTTACTTGAGAAGTCACTTGCTGTGGTGGATAAGCTGTAATAAAACAGGGCGCGGACTACATTGGGTAGAGTGTTTTTTTCAGCGACAGACTCTAGGTAGGGGACGAAAGTCTTAGCCAAGTCAGGTGCCTCTTTTGCTGCCCAGCACGCCATGTGGCTTCCAAGGTAGGCCTCCTCGAGGTAGATGTGCTCCGCCGGTAAGTTTATTGCGTCTTTAAAGGTTTTTACGGCGGAGGGCCATAGCTCACGTGCTATGTTGTTCATAGCTGTTCGCTCGCGGGCGTAGTAATAAAAGGCGCCGAAGAATTTCACCATTACTGGCACAAATCCGGGCCAGTTTCTTACCACTGCTGATGAATAGAAATCAGCGACTCTCCCCACATTCAGATTTTTTGTGTGACTGTCTTTGGTGTCTTCTGATAACGCCCATCCAATCCAGTCCCCCATCTCAGTGAGTTCAAACTCTCCGTATGACGTGTACAGTGCCTCGGTAGCGAAAATAAATTGGTAATAATATGGCAATAACCTGTACTCGATAGGTGTGCTGTTTTGCTGCTCAATTACTAGACATATTATGCGTCGGACTTCTGCGTGCGAGATAGACGAAGCTAAACGAGCGTCACGAAAAACTTTGTCAAGGTGCGCATGCAGAGTCGCTAGGGTTTGTTCGAGGTTCAATCATTACTTCCTTCTAGTCTGCATTGATCAATTTCGGTATCCGTTGGCCTCAGTCGGACTACCACCGACATGCGCACTCTCAATGTCGAGTTCCTAAACGGGCGGCGGATGGTTTGGCCACTGTCAATCCTATCTGCAATCAGCAGGTTTTACGTCAACCTTTGTCCCAATCATTGACAGTTAATCAAGTTCCGCAAGTTTAGGGTGGCAGCCCCGGTTTCACTGGGGATTGAGGTGTCAATGGTGATTGGACATAGGTGATACAGTTGATTACTGGCCGGATGATCCGTTGGTGGCCGAAGCGACCGCACGAATCAAACCCCGCAAATAGGGTGTATACCCGACCCTGTAGGAGCCGGCTTGCTGGCGATCGCGGTGACCCCGTCAACAAATCGGCTGACTGACCCACCGCTATCGCCAGCAAGCCGGCTCCTACAGGTTTGCGTTTGCC
>NZ_JAGYFZ010000165.1:0-7512 GCF_019946675.1 Pseudomonas sp. BF-B-15 | reverse complement strand
GCTGACACTCCGTCATCGCGAGCAGGCTCGCTCCCACAATGGTTTTACGCTATCCGATTATTTGGTCTTCTTCGGGATCCGCACCAGCTGGGTGCCCGAATAGATGTCATGCCAGCTACGTTTCTGTTTGTCGAACAACGACCAGATGAATCCAAGGCCGACGCACAGCAAGGATGCGATCGACACGACAAAACGCAGCAGTGCCTGCCACAGGCTGATGGATGAGCCATCGGCGTTCTGCACGCGGATGCACCAAACCTGCATGCCCAGGGTCTGCCCGGACCAGGTCCAGAACTTGGCGAAGAAGCCGAACAGCACGAACAGCAACACCGTCGAGAGCAACGGGTCACCGTCCAGCGCGCCGGCTTCGGTCAGGGTGCGCATTTTGTCTTCGCCGATGATCGCCATCTGGATCATCTTGTAGAGGCCGCTGGTGACGATCAGCAGGGCAGTGCACAACAGAAAGTCATAGAACATCGCTGCCAGGCGACGGCCCAGGGTCGCGGCGGGAAAGTCGCCCTGAGGGTTGAGCAGGTGTTTCGACATGGCAGGGCTCTCGACGGAAAAAGAAGCCATTTTACGGATTTACGCGCACAAAAAAGCCCCTGATGTCAGCATCAGGGGCTTTTTCGTAACAGAAGGTTAGGCTTCTGCCTGTACTTCGTCAGCCTGCATGCCTTTCTGGCCTTGCACGGCGATGAAGGTCACTTTCTGGCCTTCTTTCAGGCTCTTGAAGCCGTTGCCCTGAATAGCGCGGAAATGCACGAACAGATCCGGACCGCTTTCTGGAGTGATAAAACCAAAACCTTTCTCGTCGTTAAACCACTTGACGGTACCGCTCTGACGTTGGGACATTTCTTATTTCCTTTGACGCAAAAATTAATGACAGTCTCCTTCTCATGAAAGAGTACTGGGGCTGGTTGCAGGAGAGTAAGAAGACGTCGAACGGGATGTAGCTAACTTGTAGGCTACTGCCCAGGTCACGATTCCAAGCGACCCATGCAAACACAGTGAACAAACTCTACGCCAACTACGGGAGAAAAAACAAGCCCTGTGAGAGGCCCGGTTTTACTCAGGTTGCTGGCCATTAGTGTTTCACTAGTTCCGGCTTATTCGATGCGGCGGTTCAATTGTTTTCGATTGTTATAAGCAGCGTTCATAAACGAAAGCTTGCACTGTTTTATGGCGGTTGCGTTACACATTAGTGCACTGTTAACGCAACCGCGTTACTTATAGAAACAGTCAATCAACCACGATAGTAGCGTTGTGCAACGAATGGCATTTTGCTTACAAGCAAAGGCACCTTTTTCCCACGAACAATTGCGAACACAGGTGTGTCGATGGCGATGTATGCGCTGTCGAGGTAACCCATGGCCAAAGGACCGCTCAAGGTCGGACCGAAACCGCCGCTGCAAACGCTACCGATGATCTCGCCTGCTTCGTTGACGATCTCTGCACCCTCGCGCACGGGTGTGCGTTCCTGCGGTAACAGGCCTACACGCTTGCGGCTGACACCGGCTTGCTGCTGGGCGAACACGGTTTCAGCGCCAGGGAAACCGCCGGCCCGCGCGCCATCGGCACGTCGAGGCTTGGAGATGGCCCACAGCAGGCTCGCTTCAATCGGAGTGGTGTCGGTGTTCATATCGTGGCCGTAGAGGCACAGGCCGGCTTCCAGACGCAGCGAATCACGAGCGCCCAGGCCAATGGCCGCGACTTCCGGTTCGGCCAGCAGGGCGCGGGCCAACGCTTCGGCATTGGCTGCCGGCACGGAGATTTCGAAACCGTCTTCGCCGGTGTAACCCGAGCGGCTGACAAAGCAGTCCACGCCCAGCAACTTCACGCGGGCGAACTGCATGAACGTCATTTTCGCCACTTCCGGCGCCAGGCGCGCGAGCACCGTGACGGCGGCCGGACCTTGCAGGGCCAGCAGTGCGCGCTCTTCGAACAGCGGCTCGATGGTGCATTGGTCGCCGATGTGTTTGCGCAGGTGCGCGAGGTCCTGATCCTTGCAGGCGGCGTTGACCACCAGGAACAGTTCGTCGTTACCGAGGTTGGCGACCATCAGGTCATCGAGGATACCGCCCGTCTCGTTGGTGAACATGGCGTAGCGCTGCATGCCCACCGGCAGGTCAATAATGTCCACCGGCACCAGGGTTTCCAGGGCCTTGGCGGCATTGGCGCCGGTCAGGCGGATCTGGCCCATGTGCGAAACATCGAACAGCCCGGCCTGATCACGGGTGTGCTGGTGTTCCTTCATGACGCCCAGCGGGTACTGCACCGGCATGTCATAGCCGGCAAACGGCACCATACGGGCGCCGAGTTCGATGTGCAGTGCGTGCAACGGGGTTTTCAACAGTTGTTCGGTGGACATATCCAGCTCCTGAAAAAGTGTGCAGATGCAGAGAGCGCGCATCAGCACTCGATAATGTTGACCGCCAAACCGCCACGGGCGGTTTCCTTGTATTTGCTTTTCATGTCGGCGCCGGTCTGGCGCATGGTGCGGATGACTTTGTCGAGGGAGACGAAGTGCTGACCGTCGCCACGCAGGGCCATGCGCACGGCATTGATGGCTTTCACCGAACCCATGGCGTTGCGCTCGATGCAAGGCACTTGCACCAGCCCGCCGATCGGGTCGCAGGTCAGGCCGAGGTTGTGTTCCATGCCGATTTCGGCGGCGTTTTCCACTTGCTGCACGGTGCCGCCAAGCACTTCGCACAACGCGCCGGCCGCCATCGAACAGGCCACGCCGACTTCACCCTGACAGCCGACTTCAGCGCCGGAGATCGAGGCGTTTTCTTTATAGAGAATGCCGATGGCGGCAGCCGTCAGCAGAAAACGTACGACGCCGTCTTCGTTGGCGCCGGGGATGAAGCGCATGTAGTAGTGCAAAACCGCCGGGACGATGCCCGCCGCGCCGTTGGTCGGCGCGGTGACCACGCGTCCGCCATTGGCGTTTTCTTCGTTGACCGCCAGGGCGTACAGGTTGACCCAGTCCAGCACCGACAGCGGATCGCGCAGCGACGATTCGGGGTTCTTGCACAGTTGCCGATGCAGCGCTGCCGCCCGCCGCTTGACCTTCAAACCGCCGGGCAGGATGCCTTCGTTGCGGCAACCGGCGTCGACGCAATCCTGCATCACTTGCCAGATTTTCAGCAGGCCGGCGCGGGTTTCTGCTTCCGGGCGCCAGGCGCTTTCGTTGGTCAGCATCACCTGGCTGATGGACAGACCGTAGGTGGTGCAATGAGTGAGCAGATCCTTTGCGCTTTTGAACGGGAAGGTCAGGGGGGTGGCGTCTTCGACGATACGGTCGGCGCCGGCGGCGTCTTCATCGACGACGAAACCGCCGCCGACCGAGTAGTACTCGCGGCTGCGGATCTGCAGGCCTGCCGCGTCGAATGCGCGGAAGATCATGCCGTTGGGGTGATAGGCCAGCGGTTTGCGGATCATCGCCAGGTGTTCTTTCTCGTTGAACGCAATGCTGTGTTCGCCGAGCAGGTTCAAGCGACCGTTGCCACGAATGTCTTGCAAACGGGCGGCGACGGTTTCGGTGTTCACGGTGTCCGGGTGTTCACCTTCCAGTCCGAGCAGCACAGCCTTGTCGCTGCCGTGGCCCTTGCCCGTGGCGCCGAGCGAGCCGTAGAGCTCGACTTTGACGCAGGTGGTGGCGGCCAGCAGCCCTTCACGGCGCAAACCTTCGACGAAACGCGCAGCAGCGCGCATCGGGCCGACGGTATGGGAGCTGGAGGGGCCGATGCCAATCTTGAACAGGTCGAACACGCTTAACGACATGGTTGTTCTCCGGTTTCTTGTTATGAGGAGCACCGCGACCCCGTAGGAGCGAGGCTTGCCCGCGAAGCTTTTGGCGACCTTGATGGCCTCTTCGCGGGCAAGCCTCGCTCCTACGGGGTTTTGTGGCGTTCTTGCGAGGGCGGACATGCCGCCCCTATAGATCAAGCGTAGCTTTCGATCGACGGGCAAGCGCAAACCAGGTTGCGATCACCGAAGACGTTGTCGACGCGACCGACCGGCGGCCAGTATTTGCCTTCGATCAACGACGCGACCGGGTACACCGCTTGCTCACGGCTGTACGGATGGGACCACTCGCCGACCAGTTCCGCCGCAGTGTGCGGGGCGTTTTTCAGCGGGTTGTCGTCCTTGTCCAGGGTGCCGTTTTCCACTGCGCGGATTTCTTCGCGGATGCGGATCATGGCGTCGCAGAAGCGGTCCAGTTCTTCCTTGGATTCGCTTTCGGTCGGCTCGATCATCAGCGTGCCGGCGACCGGGAACGACATGGTCGGGGCGTGGAAGCCGAAGTCGATCAGGCGCTTGGCAACGTCATCGACGCTGATGCCGCTGCTGTCTTTCAACGGACGCAGGTCGAGGATGCATTCGTGTGCCACCAAGCCGTTGCTGCCGGTGTACAGCACTGGATAGTGCTCTTCGAGGCGACGGGAAATGTAGTTGGCATTGAGGATCGCCAGTTGCGAAGCGCGCTTGAGACCCGCGCCACCCATCATGCGAATGTACATCCAGGTGATCGGCAGAATGCTCGCGCTGCCGAACGGTGCCGCGCAGACCGCGCCTTCCTTGCGCTCCATCTGGGCGTGGCCCGGCAGGAACGGGGTCAGGTGCGATTTCACGCCGATCGGGCCGACACCCGGGCCGCCACCACCGTGAGGGATGCAGAAGGTCTTGTGCAGGTTCAGGTGGGACACGTCGCCGCCGAACTTGCCCGGTGCGCAGAGGCCGACCATCGCGTTCATGTTGGCGCCGTCGATGTACACCTGGCCGCCGTTGTCATGAATGATGCCGCAGATTTCGCGGATGCCTTCTTCGAACACGCCGTGGGTCGACGGGTAAGTGATCATCAGCGCAGCGAGGTGTTCGCGGTGCTCGATGGCCTTGGCGCGCAGGTCTTCGATGTCGACGTTGCCACGTGCGTCGCACGCGGTCACGACCACACGCATGCCAGCCATGTTGGCGGTAGCCGGGTTGGTGCCGTGGGCGGACGACGGGATCAGGCAGATGTCGCGACGGTCTTCGCCACGGCTCTGGTGATAAGCACGAATGGCCAGCAGACCGGCGTATTCACCTTGCGAACCGGCGTTCGGTTGCAGCGAGATCGAGTCGTAACCGGTGGCGGCGCAGAGCATCGCTTCCAGTTCGTCGGTCAGTTGCTGGTAACCGGCGCTTTGTTCGGCTGGGGCGAACGGGTGCAGGGCACCGAATTCAGCCCAGGTCACCGGGATCATTTCGCTGGCGGCGTTGAGTTTCATGGTGCACGAACCCAGCGGGATCATGGTGCGATCCAGGGCCAGGTCCTTGTCGGCGAGCTTGCGCAGGTAGCGCATCAGCTCGGTTTCCGAGTGATAACGGTTGAACACCGGGTGGCTGAGGATCGGCGATTGGCGAACCAGTGCAGCCGGGATCGCGCTGACCACTGCCGCTGCGATGGCAGCGAAGTCCGGCAGCGCTTTGCCGTCGGCAAACAAGGCCCACAGGGTTTCGACGTCAGCTTGCGAAGTGGTTTCGTCGAGGGACAGGCCCAGACGCTCGCCATCGACTACGCGCAGGTTGATCTGCTGCGCACGCGCCTTGTCATGCAGTTTGGCGGTGTTGGCGCCGGTGTTCAGGGTCAGGGTGTCGAAGAAGCTGGCTTGCTCGACGGTCAGGCCCAGTGCGCTCAAGCCCTTGGCGAGGATCGCGGTCAGGTGATGAATGCGGTTGGCAATCTGCGTCAGGCCTTTCGGGCCGTGATACACGGCGTACATGCTGGCGATGTTGGCCAGCAGAACCTGCGCGGTGCAGATGTTGCTGGTGGCCTTCTCGCGACGGATGTGTTGCTCGCGGGTCTGCATGGCCAGGCGCAGGGCCGGCTTGCCGAAACGGTCCACGGAGACACCGACCAGACGGCCCGGCATGTCGCGCTTGAACGCATCTTTGGTAGAGAAGTAAGCCGCGTGCGGGCCACCGAAGCCCAGCGGCACGCCGAAGCGTTGTGCGCTGCCGATGGCCACGTCGGCACCGAACTCGCCCGGCGGGGTCAGCACGGTCAGGGCCAGCAGGTCGGCAGCGACGGCAACCAGTGCGTTGGCGGCGTGGAAGCGCTCGGTCAGTGCACGGTAGTCGAAGACGTCACCGTTGCTGGCCGGGTATTGCAGCAGGGCGCCGAAGAACGGCGTCACGTCAGTCAGTTCAAGCTCGTCGCCGACAACCACGTCGATGCCCAATGGCTCGGCACGGGTGCGCAGCACGTCGAGGGTTTGCGGGTGGCAATGCACAGAGGCGAAGAACGCGTGGCTGCCTTTGTTCTTGCTCAGGCGCTTGCAGAAGGTCATGGCTTCGGCGGCGGCAGTGGCTTCGTCCAGCAGCGAGGCGTTGGCGATCGGCAGGCCGGTCAGGTCGCTGATCAGAGTCTGGAAGTTCAACAGCGCTTCGAGACGGCCCTGGGAGATTTCTGGCTGGTACGGGGTGTAGGCAGTGTACCAGGCCGGGTTTTCCAGCAGGTTGCGCAGGATCGGCGACGGTGTGTGGGTGCCGTAGTAGCCCTGGCCGATGTAAGTCTTGAACAGCTGGTTCTTGGCAGCGATGCCTTTGATCAACGCCAGGGCGTCGGCTTCGCTCAGGCCGTCTTCGAGGCCGAGCACGCTGGTGCCTTTGATGCTGTCCGGAATGACGCTGGCGCTCAGGGCTTCCAGCGAGTCGAAACCGAGGCTGTTGAGCATCGCTTGCTCATCGCCGGAACGCGGGCCGATGTGGCGCGCGATGAATTCGTTGGCAGTGCTCAGATTGATTTGAGTCATGTGCGTGCTCCTCAGGCTTCGGCGTTGGCTTTGATCAGACGGTCGTAGGCGTCCTGATCCAGCAGTTTGGCGACAGCCGAGGCGTCAGTTGGCTGGAAGCGGAAGAACCAGCCTTCGCCCAGCGGATCTTCGTTGACCAGTTCCGGGCTGCTGTCCAGCGCCGGGTTCACTTCCAGCACTTCACCGTCGAGTGGCATGTACACGCCGCTGGCGGCTTTTACCGATTCCACGGTGGCGGCTTCTGCGCCTTTGTCGTAGGACTGCAGCTCAGGCAGTTGTACGAAAACCACGTCGCCCAAAGCGTTCTGCGCGAAAGCGGTGATGCCGACGGTGACAGAGCCATCAGCTTCGGTACGCAGCCATTCGTGATCTTCAGTAAAACGCAACTCGCTCATGGAAACTCCTAAGGGGGCCAGACTCGTCTGGTGGACGCGATTGAATGCTTGGGCGTAAGCCCTGATTTATGAGTGGTTACTAAGCAATTTCGCGGCCAGTTTGATTTTATTGTTATAAATCAATTTGTTAGAGAGTTGTTGCGGGCGTGGCTGTTTGACCGCTGTAGCGAAATCGCTACAGTCGAGTGCGAACAAAAAAGTATAAGTGGATCAAAGCCTTGTGCAGCGGTGATCCGATGAGGGTGTATCGATATCGTTCCGCTGTAGCGCTTTCAGTACAGATGGAGGTCGTTTTCAGACGCTATTCCTGAGGA